>NZ_JAAKGN010000087.1:0-19432 GCF_011039295.1 Modestobacter sp. KNN46-3
ACCTCCGAGAAGGCCCGCCGCGCAGCCCTGTCAGGCTGGCTGCACCACTACAACCACCACCGGCCCCACACCGCCCTGGGCAACCTCCCACCGATCACCCGCTGCACCAACGTCTCCGGGCAGTACAACTAGGGCTCAGGGGACGATGTCCGGCACGATGTGCTGGCTCTCCTTGGGCGGCCGGAGATAGTCCTCCTCCACCGGTGGCCGGGGCGGCAGCTCCGGCGCGGGCGGGGTGAGGTCCTCGTAGGGCACCTGGGTCAGCAGGTGGGCCATCACGTTGAGCCTGGCCCGCTTCTTCACCTCGGCCTCGACCACCCACCAGGGCGCCTCGGGGATGTCGGTGGCGGCGAACATCGCGTCCTTGGCCCGGGAGAAGTCGACCCAGCGGTTGCGCGCCTCGAGGTCCATCGGGCTCAGCTTCCAGCGCTTGGTCGGGTCCTTCAGCCGCTTCTGGAAGCGTTTCTCCTGCTCGGTGTCGCTGACGGAGAACCAGTACTTCACGACCGTGATCCCGCTGCGCACCAGCATCCGCTCGAACTCCGGGCACGAGCGCAGGAACTCCTCGTACTCCTCGTCGGTGCAGAAGCCCATGACCCGCTCGACGCCGGCGCGGTTGTACCAGGACCGGTCGAACAGCACCATCTCCCCCGGGCCGGGCAGGTGCGCCACGTACCGCTGGAAGTACCACTGCCCCTTCTCCCGCTCGGTCGGGGCCGGGAGCGCGACGACGTGCGCGTGCCGCGGGTTGAGGCTCTCGGTGATCCGCTGGATCGCGCCGCCCTTGCCGGCGGCGTCGCGGCCCTCGAAAAGGACGACGACCCGCAAGCCCCGCGCGCGGATGTGCTCCTGCTGCTTCACCAGCTCCGTCTGCAGCTGGGACAACTCCTTGCCGTAGAACTTGGAGTCGACCTTGCCGGTGGACTCCGGCGTCTCCTCGACCGACGACGTCGGACCCGGTGCGCTGACCATGTGACGAGCATCACGCGCCGACCGGCCGGCGGCAAGCGGCGTGCACCCGGCCGCGGCGGACGTGGCCAGGCGCGAGCCCAGCTCAGCCGTCCGGCGTGCCGCGGCGGACGGCCTGGGCAGCTGCCTCGGCCCGGTTGCGCGCCCCCAGCTTGGTCAGGATGTGGCTGACGTGGTGCCCGGCGGTCTTCTCGCTGATGACCAGGGCCCGGCCGATGGCGGCGTTCGACAACCCTCGGGCGATCAGGGCCAGCACCTCCTCCTCCCGGGCGGACAGCTCCCCCGAGCCTCGGACCGGGCGACGCGCGGGCTCCCGGAGCTCGCGGAGCAGCGCCGTGGCCGCGCCCACCGCCGGCGTGGCGCCCAGGCCCTGGAGTGCGGCCAGGGCGGCACCGGCTTCGTCAGCCGCGGTCCCCCGGTCGTCCTGGGCCACGGCCCGGGCCAGCACCAGCCGCGAGAGCGCCGCGTCGAAGGGCATGAGCAGCTCGCTGAAGCCGCGGAGTGCGCGACGGGCCGGGCCCGCCGCCTCCCCGGCCCGCCCGGCGGCGAGCTCGACGGCGGCTGCGGCCAGCGCGGCCCGGGCCGCCAGCAGCCGGATGCCGGTCGCCGCACCCAGCGTCGCGAGCTCGTCGGCCGCTGTCCGGGCACCCGGCACGTCGCCGAGGGCGAGCCGGGCGTGCACCAGCGGGGAGAGCAGGGCGCCGGCTGCGACCGCGTCGTCCGGAGTCGCCCGCAGGCCGCGCTCCAGCAGGACGGCCGCCTGCCGCGGGTGCCCGTCGGCCAGCCGCAGCAGCGCCAGCGCGCGCAGCACCGCCGGGTGCTCCTCCCGGCCGGCGAGGAGCTGCGCGGCCTCGCGCAGCCGCCCCTGCTGGACCCGCAGCTCGGCCAGCAAGGCGACCGTCGGGGCGCTCACCTCCGGCAGCTGCTCGGCGTCCACGGCCAGCGCCTCCTGCAGGGCCGCCTCCCCGTCGGCCCACCGGCCGCCGGCGATCAGCAGGTCGGCGTGCACCGTGCGACAGGCACCGAACAGCGGCTTGATCGCCGAGCCACGGGCGAAGGACTCCACGTGCTCGCACCACTCGGCGGCCTGGGTCCACTCCCCGGCGCAGGAGCAGCCGAGCACCAGGTTGCAGTAGGCCTCACCCAGCGTGTGCAGGTCGGTCACCCGGCCGGCCGTCGCGGCCGCCATGGCCTCCTCGAGCAGTCGCAGCCCGGGCCCCCAGCGCCCGGCCCGCACCTCGGCGCACCCGAGCAGGCTGATCGCGAGCACCTCCAGGTCGCCGTCCCCGATCGCCCGGGCGACCTCGAGGGCGTGCGCCGCAGCAGTGGCCTGCTCGGCCACCGTCGCCGCCTGCCGGGCGGCCTCGACCGCCACCCAGCCGTGCCCGGCGCAGAGCGGCTGACCGGCCATGACCCGCTCGGACCGGGCCAGCCAGCCGCGGGCCGCGGAGCCGCGGCCGCTCAGCAGGTGCTGGTGGGCGACCCACACCGCACTCCGGGCGGCCTCGGCACAGCGCCCGGCACGCACGTGCTCCTCGAACACCTGCTCGCGCAAGGCGATCGCCTCGGGAACCCGGCCGAGGAACCACTGGGCCTCGGCCAGCCCGTCGCGGGCGCCGGCCGCACCACCCGCGCCGAGGGCAGCGGCGAACGCGGAGCGGGCGGACTCCCAGTCCGCCCGTTCCAGCGCCTGCCTGCCTGCCCCCAGCAGCGCAGCCCCGCCGGACCCCGGCACCCGACGAGCGTCCCACGCACGGGGCCCGGTGAGGACCCTCTGCGTGCTCAGCGCCGGGTGCCCACGGCGAGCAGGTACTGCATCTCGTAGCGGGCCGCGCCCGGTGCGCCGCGGTCCCACTCCTCGCAGAAGGCGTCCAGCGCGGCGTCGAACTCCTGCTCCAGCCCGTTCCTGGCCGCGTTGGCCCGCGCCGCGATCGTCGGGCCGTAGCAGCTGGTGAAGTGCCGGCCGTACCCGTGCGCCTCTGGGAACGCGGTGACCTCGAGCATGTCCCGGTCCAGCGTCGTCCACTCGACCCGGCCGCCGAACAACCCCCGAAGGTGCTCCTCGCTCCCCCACAGCGGCGGGGGCTGAGCGCCGGGCGGCGGGGGTGGCATGAACGGCTTCATGGTGGCGAAGAGCGCGCCGAGCATGCCGTCGGGCGTCCAGCAGAGCAGGCCGATGCGGCCGCCGGGCCGGCAGACGCGGACCAGCTCGTCGGCCGACTCCTGGTGGTGCGGGGCGAACATGACGCCGATCGCGGACATCACGACGTCGTAGGAGGCGTCGTCGAAGGGCAGGTGCTCGGCGTCGGCCTCCGTCCACTCCAGGTGCAGCCCGGCGGCCTCGGCCCGCCGGCGGCCGTCGGCGAGCAGCTCGGGGGTGAGGTCGCTGGCGGTGACCCGGGCCCCGCGGGCGGCCGCGGGCAGGGACGCGTTGCCGGTGCCGGCGGCGACGTCGAGCACCCGCTCCCCGGCGGTCAGCTGACAGGCGTCGACCAGCCGGGGCCCGAGCGGGGTCAGGAAGGTGTCGACCATCCGGGGGTAGTCCCCGGTGGCCCACATGGCGCGGTGGCGTGCCTTGAGCTCGGTGTCGCTGACGGTGGCGGTCATCGGGTCCTCCCTCGGTGTGGTGCAGCCGAGGGTGCTCGCCGAGGACGGGCCGGCACATCGGGCGAACGCCCCATCCGGTGCCCGCCCCCGTGCGCGGGCACCGGTGGGGTGCCGTCCTCAGTTCCCGCTGGAGAAGGCCGCGTCGAAGGCCGCGGACGGCGGGTCGAACGCCAGCCGGCGGACGAACTCCAGCGCCTCGGGCGCCCCGACCAGCCGGTCCATCCCGGCGTCCTCCCACTCCACGGAGATGGGGCCGGCGTAGCCGATGGTGTTGAGCATCCGGAAGCAGGCCTCCCATGGGACGTCGCCGTGCCCGGTGGAGACGAAGTCCCAGCCGCGCCGCGGGTCGGCCCAGGGCAGGTGCGACCCCATCCGGCCGTTGCGGCCGTTGCCGACCTGGCGCTTCGCGTCCTTGCAGTCGACGTGGTAGATCCGGTCCTTGAAGTCCCAGAGGAAGCCGACCGGGTCCAGGTCCTGCCAGACGAAGTGGCTGGGGTCCCAGTTGAGCCCGAACGCCTCGCGGTGGCCGATCGCCTCCAGGGTGCGCACCGTCGTCCAGTAGTCGTAGGCGATCTCCGACGGGTGCACCTCGTGCGCGAACTTCACGCCGACCTCGTCGAACACGTCGAGGATCGGGTTCCAGCGGGCGGCGAAGTCGGCGTAGCCCTCGTCGATCATCGACTCGGGCACCGGCGGGAACATCGCCACGGTCTTCCAGATCTTCGACCCGGTGAACCCGACGACGACGTCGACGCCCAGCGCCCGGGCGGCCCCCGCGGTCGCCTTCATCTCCTCCGCGGCCCGCTGCCGGACCCCTTCCGGGTCGCCGTCCCCCCACACCCGGGCGTTCACCATGCCGCGGTGCCGCTCGTCGATCGGGTCGTCGCAGACCGCCTGGCCGTTGAGGTGGTTGGAGATGGCGAACACCGACAGGCCGTGCCGGTCGAGCAGGTCCAGCCGCTCCTTGACGTAAGCCGGGTCCTCGGCGGCCCGGACGACGTCGAGGTGGTCGCCCCAGCAGGCGATCTCCAGGCCGTCGTAGCCCCACCCGGAGGCCAGCCGGCACACCTCCTCGAACGGCAGGTCGGCCCACTGGCCGGTGAACAGGGTGACGGGGCGGGGCATCAGGAGAGTCCTCTCGTTCGATCGTTTCTGCGGCCTCGTCCAGGGCACCGCCGCGAGCTTGCGAGTGGCGGGGAGGACGAGGTCCTTCGGCCTCAGATCTCGGTGAAGGCGGAGTTGTCGGCGGCGCTGCGCTCCACGGCGGCCAGCACCCGCTGCACCTGCAGGCCGTCGGCGAACGACGGTGTGGGCTGCTCGCCGGCGGCCAGCGCGGTGACCAGGTCGACGACCTGGTGGGTGAAGCCGTGCTCGTAGCCCAGCCCGTGCCCGGCCGGCCACCAGGCCCCGACGTAGGGGTGCTCGGGCTCGGTGACCACGATCCGCCGGAAGCCGGCCGTCGTGGCCGGTTCGCCGCCGTCGAAGAAGTGCAGGACGTTCATGTCCTCGAAGTCGAAGGCCAGGCTGCCGGCCGAGCCGTTCACCTCGATCCGGATGGCGTTCTTCCGGCCGAGGGCGAAGCGGGTGGCCTCGAAGGTGCCGAGCGCTCCCCCGGTGAACCGGCCCAGGAAGACGGCGGCGTCGTCGACGGTGACCTCCCCCATCCCCTCGCCGCCGACCCCGCCGAGCTTCCCGCTGCTGGCCGGCAGCGGCCGCTTGTTCACGAACGTCTCCAGCAGCGCGCTGACGCCGGTGAGCGTCTGCCCGGTGATGAACTGGGTGAGGTCGACGATGTGCGCGCCGATGTCGCCCAGCGCGCCGGACCCGGCCTTGTCCTTCTCCAGCCGCCAGGACATCGGCGCCGCGGGGTCGGCGATCCAGTCCTGCAGGTACTGGGCCCGCACGTGCCGGATCTGCCCGAGCCGGCCCTCGGCGACCAGCTGCCGGGCCAAGGTGACCGCCGGCACCCGCCGGTAGGTGAAGCCGACCATCGCCCGCACCCCGGACCGGGCGGCCCGGTCGGCGGCCTCGGCCATCGCCTCGGCCTCGGCCACGGAGTTGGCCATCGGCTTCTCGCACAGCACGTGCTTGCCGGCAGCCAGCGCGGCGATCGCCATCTCGGCGTGGGTGTGGCCGGGGGTGCAGATGTCGACCAGGTCGACGTCGGGCCGCTCCAGCACCCGGCGCCAGTCGGTCTCGGTGTCGGCCCAGCCGAGCCGGCCGGCCGCGGCGGCGACCCCCGCGGGGTCCCGGCCGGCCAGCACGGTCAGCTCCGGGGTCAGGGGTAGGTCGAAGAAGCGCGGCGCGGTGCGCCAGGCGTGGGAGTGCGCCGCGCCCATGAAGGCGTGGCCGATCAGTCCGACGCGCAGCGCCGGCCGGGCAGGGAGGGTCATCGCAGGCTCCATGGGTGGGACCGGTGCCGCCGGTGACCGGAGGGTCACCGGCGGCACCGGTCAGCCGGTCAGGACTCGAACGCGTCGTCGATGTACTGGTCGACGTTCTCAGCAGTGACCACCGGCGCGTTCAGCACGATCTCCCGCGGCACCTCCTGGGACACCAGGTCGGACATGCTCTTGCCCTGGGCGATCAGGCGGGCCAGGGCGATGCCGTCGGCGGCCTGGGTCGCCGGGTAGATGACGGTCGCCTCGAGCACCGACTCGCCGGACTGGATGTCCCGCATGGCGTTGGCCGAGCCGGCCCCGCCGACCATGAAGAACTCGTCGCGGCCGGCGTTGTTGATCGCGGCGAGCACGCCGACGCCCTGGTCGTCGTCGTGGTTCCACAGCGCGTCGATCTGTGGTGCGGCCTGCAGCAGGTTGGCCGCCGCCTCCTCACCGGACTCGACGGTGAACTCCGCGGCCACCCGGTTGTCGACGTCCAGGCCACAGTCGGCCAGTGCGTCGGCGAAGCCCTGGCTGCGCTCCTGGGTCAGCGGGAGCGAGTCGATGCCGGCGATCTCGGCGACGACGGCGTCGGGCTGGTCGCCCAGCCGGGAGCAGATGTACGTGCCGGCGGAGACGCCCATGCCGTAGTTGTCGCCCAGGATGGTGGCGCGGGCGGCGAACGGGCTGGAGAACTCCCGGTCGACGTTGATCACCGGGATGCCGGCCTCCATCGCCCGCAGCGCCACCGGGGTGAGCGCGGCGCCGTCGAAGGGCAGCAGCACGATCGCGTCGACGCCCTCGTTGATGAAGGTCTCGACCTGGGAGATCTGGGTGCTGGGGTCGTTGGTGCCCTCGGCGATGACCAGGTCGACGTCCTCGTACCGCTCGGCCTCGGCCTGGGCGGCGTTGCTGATGCCGGCCATCCAACCGTGGTCGGCGGCCGGCGCGGAGAACCCGATCCGGACCGTCTCGCCGGTCTCGTCGTTGGAGCTGGCGACGACGTCGCCGCCGCCTTCGTCGGAGCCGGAGCTCTCCGGGGTGTTGCTGGTACAGCCGGCCACCAGGGCACCGGCCCCCACCATGCAGACGGCGGTGGTCAGCAGGCGACCGTACGGACGCTGCCTCGTTGCAGACATGTTCTCTCCTCGCAGATCGCCGCCCTGGCCGCGCAGCCAGGAGTCGGGGGTTCGGGGTGGTTCGGGTGGTGCGCCGGAGGCCGGGCGGGCCGGCCGACGGTGCTGATCCCGCCGCAGCGGGCTCAGTGCGGGGGGCGACCGCCGGAGTCGCCGGGGCGGGCACCGGCCGGCCCGCCGTCGGCGGCCGACCCGCCGGGCTGGGCACCGGTCGGGTTGCCGGGGGCAGCGGCGCCGCCGGAGCCGCCGCCGCGGGCCTTCTTCCGCGGCCGGGCGCCGCCGAGGGCCAGCCGCTGCTGGAGCAGGACGGCGAGCACGATGATCACGCCGCGGGCGACGGCCTGTGCCGAGCTGGACAGGTTGTTCAGCGTGAAGACGTTGCCCAGCGTGGTGAAGATCAGCACGCCCAGCACGGTGCCGACGATGGTGCCGCGCCCCCCGACCAGCAGGGTCCCGCCGATGACGACGGCGGCGATCGCGTCCAGCTCCAGCAGGGTGCCGTGGGTGGAACTGCCGGTCGTCGTCCGGGCCATCAGCATCACCGCGGCGATGCCGCAGGTGACCCCGGACAGCACGTAGAGCCACACGGTGTGCCGCTGCACCCGGATGCCGGCCAGCCGGGCGGCCTCGGCGTTCCCGCCGACGGCGAAGGTGCGGCGCCCGAACGTGGTGCGGTTGAGCAGCACCCAGCCGGCCGCGGCGACCAGCGCGAAGATGATCACCAGGGTCGGGATGCCGAGGACGTCGCCGCCGAAGAAGTCGATGAAGCCGCGGTCCTGGACGATCTGGGTCCGCCGGTTGGCGATGATCTCCGCCAGGCCCCGGGCGGCCGCGAGCATCGCCAGGGTGGCGATGAAGGCGACCAGTTTCCCGTAGGCGATGACGACGCCGTTGATCAACCCCGCCCCGGCGCCGACCGCGATCGCGGTGAACACCATGACGATCCAGTGGAAGTCCGCCGCCATCGCCTGGGTGGCCAGCGTGGTCGCCCAGACCGAGGAGAGCGCGACCAGCGCGCCCACCGACAGGTCGATCCCGCCACCGATGATCACGAAGGTCATCCCGACGCTGACCACGCCGACGACGGCGGCCAGCCGCAGGATCGTCAGGACGTTGTCCACGTCGACGAAGCGTCCGGGCGCGGTGATGGCGCCGACGACACAGAGCACCAGCAGGGCCACGACCAGCCCGAGGTTCCGGCCCAGCGGGCCGGCCAGCAGGCCCGGCCCCTTGCCCCCGCCGTCGGAGGCGCCGGCGGCGCTGCCCGCCGGCGGAGTCGCAGTGGTGGTCTCGCTCATCACGCCACGTCCCCTTCGCGTGCGGCGCCCGGGGTCGGGGCCGCTCCTTCCATGACCAGGTCGAGCACGCGGTGCTCGTCGAGCTCGTCGGCCGGACCGCGGGCGACGATGGCGCCGTCGGCGATCACCAGCACCTGGTCGGCCAGGCCGAGCACCTCCGGGATCTCGCTGGAGACGACGACCACGGCCACGCCGCGGTCGGCCAGCTCCCGGATCAGTGCGTAGATCTCCGAGCGCGCCCCGACGTCGACGCCCCGGGTGGGCTCGTCGAGCAGGAGCACCTTGCAGTCGCGGAGCAGCCAGCGGGCCAGCACGACCTTCTGCTGGTTGCCGCCGGACAGCGTGCGCACCTCGCGGTCGACGTCGACCGGCCGCAGGTCGAGCGCCTCGGCCTGGTCCCGGGCGGCCTGTTTCTCCGCTCCCCCGGACAGCAGGCCACCGCGGGCGAACCGGGCCAGGCTGGACAGCGTGATGTTGCGGTAGATCGGCTCGGTCAGCAGCAGGCCCTGGCTCTTGCGCTCCTCCGGCGCCAACCCGACCCCCGCGTCCACGGCGGCGGCCACGTTGCCGGGCCGCAGCCGGCGTCCGGCGATCTGCACCGTGCCGGTGGTGGCCCGCCGGGCGCCGTACACCGTCTCGAGGATCTCCGACCGGCCCGAGCCGACGAGCCCGGCCAGGCCGAGCACCTCCCCCGGTCGGACGGCGAAGGAGACGTCGCTGAACGTGCCGGCCAGGGAGAGGTCCTGCACCTGCAGCACCGGTTCGGCGGTCTGGCCGGGGAACTCGCGGCGGGTGGGGAAGACGTACTCGATCGTCCGGCCGGTCATCAGCGTGATGACCTCCCGGGTCGAGGTGTCGGCCGCCGGCAGCCCGGTGGCCACCGTCCGGCCGTCCTTGAGCACGGTGATCCGGTCGCCGACCTCGCGGATCTCCTCCAGCCGGTGGGAGATGTAGACGACGGCGACCCCGTCGGCGGTGAGGTCGCGGATGACCTGGAAGAGGTGCTCGACCTCCTCGCTGTCCAGCACGGCCGACGGCTCGTCCATCACGATCAGCCGCGCGTCCTGGGACAGCGCCCGGGCCATGCTGACCATCTGCTGCGCGGCTGCCGACAGCGAGCCGACCTCGGCGGTGGGCCGGATCTCCGGGTGTCCCAGCCGGGCCAGCAGCTCCCCGGCGGCCCGGTTGGCCTGGGCGGGTCGGGTGATCCCCAGGCGGGACCGCTCTCGGCCCAGGAACACGTTGTCGGCGACGGACAGCCCGGCCACCAGGTCGAGCTCCTGGTAGATGGTGGCGATGCCCAGCGACATGGCCGCCTGCGGATCGCCCAGGGTGACCGGGGCGCCGTCCCAGGTGATCCGGCCCTCGTCGGGCTGGTGCGCGCCGGCGAGCACCTTGATCAGGGTGGACTTGCCCGCGCCGTTCTGGCCGAGCAGGCAGTGCACCTCACCGGCCCGGACGTCGAAGTCGACGCCGTCGAGGGCGCGGACGCCGGGGAACTGCTTGACGATGCCGTGCATCTCCAGCAGCGGCGTCGCCGACGGAGCGCTCACGCAGGGACCCCGTGCCGGGCGAACAGGACGCCGGTCATGCCACCACTCCAGACTTATGCTCAGCACTGAACAGAAGTACGTCAGGCGGGACACTATGTCCGGCGTCACACGGGGGTCAAGAGACCACAGCGGCGTTACCGAACCGCAACGACAGCAGGGCAGCCCCGAGCCCCGGCACGTCGGCCTGGGAACGGACTGCCCGAGGGGGCGGACCCCGAGGTCAGCGGGCGGTCGGGGCCTCGATGGAGCCGGCGTCGGCGCGTGCCACCTGGTAGGCGGAGTCCTCGTCCAGGAAGCCCTCGATCGCCATCAGCGCGGCACCGAGCCGCCCGGACAGGTCCGGCGCCGCGCTCACCGAGATGTCCAGTGCCCGTGCGGCCAGCGGCAGCGAGCGGCCGTAGACGGCCTCCCGGATGCCGGCCAGCAGCGGCGGCCCGGCTTGTGCCACCCCACCGGTCATCACGATCCGGTGCGGGTTGAAGAAGTTGACCAGGCTGGCCAGCACGGTGCCGATCGTCCGGCCGGCGTTGCGGACCAGCTCCAGGGCCGGCCCGTCACCGTGGGCGGCCAGCTGCACCAGCTCGCGCGTCGTCGTCACCGGCAGGCCGGCCGCCAGCGCGTCGCGGAGCAGGGCCCCGCCACCGGCGATCGCCTCGAGGCAGTTCTCGTTGCCGCACCGGCAGAGCACGGGCTCCCCGTGCGGCGGCGGGACGGAGATGTGCCCGATGTCGCCGGCGCTGCCCTGCGCGCCGCGGTACACCTGCCCGTCGACGACGATGCCGCACCCGATGCCGGTGCCGACCTTGATCACCAGCACGTCCTCGGTCGACCCGGCGATGCCCATCTCGCCCAGGGCCATGACGTTCACGTCGTTGTCGGCGAAGACCGGGCAGTCGTACCGGCCGAAGGCGCTGGGAATCGGGTGGTCGTGCCAGCCCGGCATGATCGGCGGGTGCACCGGCCGGCCGGTCGAGAACTCCACCGGACCGGGGACGCCGACCCCGACGGCGCACACGTCGGCCGGTGTCAGGCCCGCCTCGGCCAGCACCCCCTGGGCCAGCCGGTCGACCTCCGCCAGCACCGGGCCGGGCCCCTCGGCGATGTCGATCGGGTGGCCCACCGTGGCCAGGATCTCCGCGGAGAGGTCGGTGACCGCAACGTCGACGCTGGTCACGCCCAGGTCGACGGCGAGCACGCACCCGGCCTGGCTGTTGAAGCGCAGCAGCGTCGGTGGCCGCCCACCGGTGCTCCAGCCGCGACCGCCCTCCTCGAGCAGGTTCGCCGCGATCAGCTGGTCGACCCTGGCGCTCACCGTGTTCCGGGACGAGCCGGTCAGCGCGACCAGCTCGGCGCGGCTGCGCGCGCGGCCGGTGCGCACGTGGTGCAGCAGCGCGCTGGCCGAGGCGGAGGTGGAAGCCACGCCGTCATGGTGGCACGCGTCGCGGCGACCCGGCGCACACCGCGACGACGCACCGTCCGCCCGAGGGCTCAGTCCCGGCCGGGCGTGGCCGTCGTACGCGAGCGGTAGACCAGGTCGCCGTAGTCGGCCCGGTGTCGGGCGATCCACGCCCCGACGAAGGGGCACAGCGGCAACACCTGCAGCTGCTGGCGACGGACGTCCTCCAGCGCCTGGCGCACCAGGTCGGAGGCGATTCCCCGGCCCTCGTGCCCGGGGAACACCTCGGTGTGCGAAAAGACGACGAGTTCCGCCGTCTTCAGGTACTCCGCGACCGCGGCCAGCTCGCCGTCGACGCGCCCTTCGTAGCGGTGCTGCTCGGTCGCGTCGGTCATCTCCACCTGCATGGTCGCTCCTCCTCCCGGGCCTCGCCGCCGGCTCACCCTGGACCCGGCACCGCTCCCGCCGTCCCATCGGGTCGAGGTCGGTGGCCGGTCACAGGCTGACCGCGACCGTCGCCGCCAGCTCCCGGCACGCCTCGAGGTCCGCCGGACCGGGCGCGCCGGTGAGGCTCAGCGGCGTCGCGACCTGCCGCCAGCCCAGGGCCCCGGTGATCCGCTGGACGCTGGCCAGTGCGCCGGCCGTGTCGTCGTTGCCGTGCACGTAGACCCCGTACGGGAACCCGGGCGTGGCGTCCAGGCACGGGTAGAAGACCGTGTCGAAGAAGTGCTTGAGCGCACCGGACATGTAGCCGATGTTGGCCGGCGTCCCGAGCAGGACGCCGTCGGCGGCGAGCACGTCCGCCGCCCCCGCCGACAGGGCCGGCCGCACGGTCAGCTCGACGTCCTCGACCAGCGCGACGCCCTCGCGGACGGCGGTCAGCACGGCCTGCAGGGCCGGCGAGGGCGTGTGGTGGACGACCAGCAGGCGCGGCATCCCGGCATCCTCTCCGCTCAGGACCCCGTCCGCACCGCCTCCAGCCGCTGGGTGAAGTGCGCCGCGAGCGCATCGGCGACCCGCTCCAGGCACAGCTCGCCGATGGCGGTGGAGAGCCCGTGCGCGTCGCCCATGACCCCGGTGTCGGAGATCGCCCCGATGCCGCCGGTGAACAACCGCTGGAGCAGGGCGTCGTCGACCGGCCCGGTGTACCCGCGGACCAGCCGCTCGGTGCGCACCTGTCCGGGCCGGAGGACGGCGTAGACGGAGGACTCCGCGATGTCGGCGTGCCCGCCGACCCCCTCGGGGTCCCCACCGGCGTCGGCGACGGCGGACCGCCAGAGGTCGACCAGGCCGAGCAGGTCGGAGTAGACGACCACCCGGCAGTCCGGCCCCACGGCGGCGTCCAGCCGCTCCGCCATCTCCGCCAGCGGGGCGAAGTTCCCGCCGTGGGCGGAGAAACAGAGGATGGACCGGAAGCCGTGCGCGGCCAGGCTCTGGCAGTAGTCGGTGTAGACCGCCTCGAAGGTCTCCGGGCGCAGGCTGATCGTGCCGGCGAAGCCCATGTGGTGCGGCGAGACGCCCACCCGGATCGTGGGGGCGACCAGCGCCGTCCCGAGCCGCTGGGCCAGCTCCACCGCCAGCCGGTCGGCGTGCACCGCGTCCACGTCCAGCGGCAGGTGCGGGCCGTGCTGTTCCACCGCGCCGCACGGCACGATGACGTCGCACCGTCCGTCCGCGAGCGCGGCCTGCACCTCTTCGTAGGTCATCGTCTCGAGCAGCACGTCGTCTCCTGGGGGGGCTCGGCGGGGATCGGGCTCATGCGGCGACGCGGACGACGGCTTCGATCTCCACGGCGATGTCGAACGGCAGCTCGGCCATGCCGACCGCCGACCGGGCGCCCCGGCCGGCGTCGCCGAGCACGTCGACGAAGAGGTCCGAGCAACCGTCGATCACGGCGGGCGTGCGGTTGAAGCCGGGCCGGCAGTTGACCATCCCGAAGAGCTTGACCACCTGCCGCACCCGGCCGAGGTCGCCCAGCCCGGCGCGCAGCGCGGCGAGCAGCTGCAGCCCGGTGAGCCGGGCGGCCTCCCGGGCGGTCTCCAGGTCCAGGCCGCCGTCGCCGACCTTCCCGGTGACCAGCGTGCCGTCGGGTCGGACCGGGCCCATCCCGGAGAGGAACAGCAGGTCCCCGGCGGCCATGACCGGCAGGTAGTTGCCGCCCGGTCCCATCGGGGTGGGCAGCTCCAGGCCCAGTTCGCGGAGCCGTGCGTCGACGTCCATGGGCGCATCCTGGCCTGCCCGAGCGCGGAACGGGAGTGCTCCGGCCCGCCGGACTGGGAGCATGACCGGGTGCTGCTCGCCGACGTCCTCGCCGCGTCCACCGCGGTCACGGCCACCCGGTCCCGCACGGCCAAGGCCGCGGCCATCGCCGCACTGCTGCGGGCCGCCGGTCCCGATGAGGTCGTGCCGGTCACCGCGTGGCTGGCCGGCGAACCCCGCCAGGGCCGGCTCGGCGTCGGCTGGCGCACCCTGTCCCGGCTCGGCGGGGGCACCGCGGCCGCGCCGTCGCTGACCGTCGCGGCGGTCGACTCGGCGCTGACCGACCTGGACGGGACGACCGGGACCGGGTCCGCGGCCCGGCGCGACGCCGTCCTGGGTGGGCTGCTCGACGCGGCCACCCCGGAGGAGCAGCAGTTCCTGGTCCGGCTGCTCACCGGCGAGCTCCGGCAGGGTGCGCTGGAGGGCGTCGTGCTCGATGCCGTCGCCGGCGCCGCCGAGGTCCCGGCCCCCGTCGTCCGCCGGGCCTTCATGCTCTCCGGCCGGCTGCCGGAGACCGCCGCGCTGGCGCTGTCCGGCGGGGCCGCGGCGCTGGCGGGCGTGCGGCTGGAGGTGGGCCGCCCGGTGCGGCCGATGCTGGCCAGCCCGGGGTCGTCGCTGGACGCCGCGCTCGACGACCTCGGTGGCGACGTCACCGTCGAGTTCAAGCTCGACGGCGCCCGGATCCAGGTGCACCGGGACGGGGACGTCGTCCGGGTGTGGACCCGATCGCTGCGGGAGGTGACCGACGGCGTGCCGGAGCTGGTCGAGCGGGTCCGGGCGCTGCCGTGTGACACCGCCGTGCTCGACGGGGAGACCCTCGCGCTGGACGACGACGGCCGGCCGCGCGCCTTCCAGGACACCATGAGCCGCTTCGGCAGCGAGTCGGCTGACGCGGGCGTCCTGCTGAGCCCGTTCCTGTTCGACGTCCTGCACCTGGACGGCCGTGACCTGCTCGACGAGCCGCTGGCGGTGCGGCTGGACGCGCTGGCCGGGCTGCTGGCCGACGACGCGCACGCGGCGCTGCGGATGCCCGGGGTGCGCCGGCCCACCCCGGAGGAGGCGGCCGGCGTCCTCGACGACGCGCTGACCGCCGGGCACGAGGGCGTGGTGGTCAAGGCGCTGGACGCGCCCTACGCCGCCGGTCGCCGCGGCAAGGCGTGGCAGAAGGTCAAGCCGGTGCACACCCTCGACCTGGTCGTGCTCGGTGCTGAGTGGGGCTACGGACGACGAGCGGGTTCCCTCTCCAACATCCATCTCGGCGCCCGCGACCCCGACGGCGGGGAGCCGGTGATGGTCGGCAAGACGTTCAAGGGGATGACCGACGAGCTGCTGGCCTGGCAGACCCGGACGTTCCCCGAGCACGCCGCTGAGCGCGCCGACTGGGGTGTGCTGCTGCGTCCCGAGCTCGTGGTCGAGATCGCCGTGGACGGCGCCCAGCGCAGCACCCGCTACCCCGGCGGCGTGGCGCTGCGGTTCGCCCGGGTGCTGCGCTACCGCCCCGACAAGCCCCCGGCCGAGGCCGACACGATCGACGCGGTGCGTGCCCTGCTCGCCGGCGGTCCGGCGGCCGACTGACCGGGGCGGGTCAGCGGCGGTGCCAGTGGGCGGCGCCGGCCGCGGCCAGCCCGAGGACGGTCATCGACAGCCCCACGCTCCGGTCGGCCACGTCGCCGCCGCGCCGACCGACCAGCACGGCCGCGCCGTCCAGCGCGGTGAGCAGCAGGGTGACCTCCGTGGTGCGCCGGGCCTGGGGCACGGGGGTGACCAGCAGGGCCGCGCCCATCGCGATGTTCCGGGCGGCGATCAGCCGCACCAGCAGCGGCAGCGCGATGTCGTTGCCGGTGGCACGCTCGTCGACCCCGAGCGCCCGGGTGATCGCCCGCGGGGCGAACAGCGCGCCGGTGCCCAGCCAGATCGACAGCGTGCCGATGCTCTTCCGGGTCACGTCCCAGTTCACGGTCATGCCCGGCTGGTGCCCGGCCGGCCGGCTCGGAAACCGGTGGCCACCGACACCAGCACGAACGCCAGGTAGGGCAGCGTGGCCGCGCTGGCCACGAAGTCGCTGACGGTGGCCACGGCGAAGGCACCGACGTCGGGTGAGTCCAGCGGCCCGAGCACCCGGTCGGCGCCCAGTGCGGCGGTGGACGCCGGCAGGGTCAGCAGCGCCGACACCGCCCCGCCGGTGACCACTCCGGCCAGCACGGTCCCGGGCGCGCGCCGCACGGCCCGGACCGCCAGTCCGGTCCCCCGGCGCAGGGCACCGGCCAGGGTGAGCCGCCCGCGGTCGAGCAGGCCGGCGAGCGCACCGGTCACCCACAGCTGGGCGACCAGGGCGGTCAGGAAGCCGACGACGTCGACAGCGAGGGCAGCCCACAGGCGGGGGTCGTCCCAGACCAGCCCCTGCCGCAGCACGTCGGGGACGGTGTTGACGGCGGTGGCGAGGACGGAGGCGAGGAAGGCGGCCGGGGCGTGTCGGCGGAGCAGCCGGAGGGCGGTGGCGAGCGTGCCGGTCGTGGAGTGCCCGGAGCCGTCTCCCGGCGCGGTCACGACCGGGTGGCGACGAGCGCCGTCCAGCAGCCGGCCAGCCGGGTCTCCTGCGCGGTGACGGTCAGCCCGGCGGCCCGGCACGCGGCGGCCAGGGTCGCGGGGGTGGGGCGGTCGCCGTCGGCCGGGTGGGCGGAGACCGCGCGGAGCACCCGGCTGTCGATGAAGCGGGCGGTCATCTCGCAGGAGTAGAACCGGCCGCCGGGGCGCAGCACCCGCGCAGCCTCGGCGACCACGGCCCGCCAGTCCTCGGTGTGGTGCAGCACGTGCCAGCCGAACACCGCGTCGTAGGTGGCGTCGTCCGCGCTCAGCCGGGTCGCGTCGCCCTGGCTGACCTGCACCCGGTCACCGAGGTCGCGCACCGCTGCGCGACAGTCCGCCACGCTGGCGGGGAAGATCTCGACCCCGTCGGCGTGCGCGGCGCCGAAGGTGTCCAGCGCCGACCGCAGGCCGGTGCCGCGCCGGCCGGTGCCCAGCTCCAGCACGCGGCCGTCGAGCACCGGGCCGCCGAGCCGGCGCAGCAGCCGGGCTTCGATGCGGGCCTGGACCAGCGCGCGCAGGCGGGCGTCGACCCACAGCCGGGTGCCGTCGACGAAGGTGGGTGGGACACCGGGCGCCCGGCCGCTGCGTGCGGTGGCCGGGCCGGACGGGGAGTCTTCGGGGAGGTCACGCACGCCAGCCGGTGTGCCCGCCGGGGACCACACGAAACGGGACGGCGCCGTCCCGGGGCGGTCGCGCGGGTCAGCTCGCGGGGGTGTCGGCGTGCCGGCGGCGACCCCCGCGCGCCGTGGAGCCCGGGTCGGCCAGGAGGAGCGACGCCCCGATCCCGACGAGCAGCCAGAGGCTGACCAGCCGGTAGACGAGCACGGCCGGCACCGCCTGGCTCGCCGGGAGGCCGACGGCGACCAGCGCCGAGGCCAGCGCCGCCTCCACGACCCCGATGCCGCCCGGGGTGAGCCGCGCCGAGGAGACCAGCGCGCCGGCGCCCCAGGCGAGCAGCAGCCCCTGCCACGGGACGGGCGCGCCGACGGCCACCAGGGCCAGCGCCAGGGCGGCGACGTCCAGCACCCAGTTGGCCAGCGCGAGCAGGCCGGCGGCGGACGCGGCACCGAAGGACAACCGGAAGGCCCCCAGGGAGGTCAGCAGCTCCTCGATCCGCCGCTCCACCTGCCTGCCCCGCAGCGAGCGCACCCAGCGGCCCAGCGTCGTGACGACGCCGGTGGCCAGCCGGACGACCACGGTGCGCGACCGCTCGTGCCGGAGGACCAACACCAGCCCCACCACCGGCAGGACGCCGGCCGCCGTGGCGAGGAAGGCACCGAGCGAGCCCCAGAGCGAGCCGGTGGCCGCGGACCCGACGGCCAGGACCACCGCGAGCGTGGCCGTGGCCGCGATCCCGGAGACCGCGAGCGCCCAGCCCACGAGGGCGGGGCTGTTGCCCAGCGCGTGCAGCCGGCGGTAGGTGTACGCCGCGCTCGCCGCGGCCCCGGCCACCGGGACCGTGGAGGCGATGGTGTTGCCGGCGTAGATGGTGGTCGAGGCGTGGCGCAGCGGGACGTCGCCGCCGCCCGCGCGCACGAGCACGCGCTGCTGCAGCGCCAGGCAGTGCAGGGACAGCAACTGGGTCAGCGCCGCGAGCACGACCCAGGACCAGGCGACGCCCACCAGGCCGTCCCACCACTCGGCGAGCCGGCCCCGGAAGACGACGACCATCGCACCGACCGTGACCAGCAGGACGACGCGGAGCAGGGTGCCGACCACCCGCCGGCGACTGCTCCGCAGACCCGCCGGTGAGGCACCGGAGGCGGGTCCTGGCGCCTGTGGCGTCCCCGGCACTCCTCCCCCGGTCACCCACACATGTTCCCCGTCCACGCACATCGGCCACACATCAGGGGTCGGAACCCGGCCGCACGCGACCGGACCGGACCCGGACCCGGACCGGGAGCCCACGCACCGTCCCGGCCGGTGCACACCCGTTCCGGCCGCCCCCTCCAGGGTCGGACGGGTCAGGCCCCGGCGACCTTCGGCGCGACCTCGGTGCCGAGCAGTTCGATGCCGCGCAGCAGGTCGGCGTGCGCCAGCCGGGGATTGGTCATCTGCAGGGAGATCCGGTCGACCCCGCCGAGCTGCCCGGAGATCCGCACCAGCTTCTCGGCCACGGTGTCCGGGGCGCCCATGAAGAAGGCCCCGTTCGGCCCGCTGGTGGCGTCGAACTGAGCCCGGGACGGCTGGGAGAAGCCGCGCTCGCGGGAGATCTTGGCGAACATCTCGTGCCACCCCGGGTAGATGGTGTCCGCGGCGGCCTGGTCGCTGTCGGCGACGTACCCGAACACGTGCAGCCCCACCTGGAGCTTCTCGGGCGCGTGCCCGGCCTGGGCGCCGGCGCGGCGGTAGAGGTCGATGAGCGGCGCGAACTGGCGGGGCTCGCCGCCGATGATCGCCACCATGAGCGGCAGGCCCAGCAGGCCGGCCCGGGCGAAGGACTCGGGGCTGCCGCCGACGCCGACCCAGATCGGCAGCGGGTCCTGCAGCGGCCGCGGGTACACGCCCTGGCCGGTCAGCGCCGGGCGGTGCCGGCCGGACCAGGTGACCTGCTCGGAGTCGCGGATCTGCAGCAGCAGGTCGAGCTTCTCGCTGAAGAGCGTGTCGTAGTCGCCCAGCGAGAGGCCGAACAGCGGGAAGGCCTCGGTGAACGAACCGCGCCCGACCACCAGGTCGATCCGGCCCTTGGCGATGAGGTCGAGGGTGGCGAACTGCTGGAAGACCCGCACCGGGTCGGCGGCGCTGAGCACGGTCACCGCGCTGCCCAGCCGGATCCGGGAGGTCCGCGCCGCAGCGGCCGCCAGGATGACCGCCGGCGCCGAGTCGTAGTACTCGCTGCGGTGGTGCTCGCCGATCCCGAAGGAGTACAGCCCCACGCGGTCGGCGAGCTCGATCTCCTCGAGCAGGTCCGCCATCCGCTCCTCGGGGCCGACGAGGCGCTCCGTGGTCGGGTCGGTCACCGCTGAGACGAAGCTGTCGACGCCGAGGTGCATGGGGTCCTCCCGGGGGCTCGCGGACGACGCAGGTCGGCATCCGTCAAGCGCTCAACCACTTGCCGACCGAGATCGTTCCCGCCGGGTCTCCGGGACGCCACCCGACCGGGTAGACACGGCACATGACCGACCCCGTCGAAGGCACCGGCGCGGGCCATCAGCTCCTTGCCGCCGCCGCCCTCCTCGGCCGGGGTTCCCAGCAGCAGCGCCGCCCCGGCGACCCCGCCGTCGGCCAGCACGGCGGCCAGCCCGAG
>NZ_JAAKGN010000088.1:0-19310 GCF_011039295.1 Modestobacter sp. KNN46-3
CCATGACCACTCGCCCGCCGCTCCGCAACTGCTGTGGCGTGGTGTGTCACTGCCTGGACGGACACGTCCTGCCACGCGGCGACCATCAGGGGTTCCCTGGTCCTCGGGTCCGGACCGGCTGCACCGCTCGTCGTGGTGGGTCGGCTCCCTGCCCACCCACCACCACGAGCGGAGATGCGAGATGAAGACACGCCAACTCGGCACGGACCTGCAGGTCTCGACGATCGGCCTGGGCTGCATGGGCCTGAGCTTCGGTCTGGGCCCGGCCACGGACCGGTCCGAGGCCATCGGGGTCATCCGGTCGGCCGCCGACCGCGGCGTCACCCTCTTCGACACCGCGGAGGGCTATGGGCCCTTCGTCAACGAAGAGCTGGTCGGCGAGGCACTCGAGCCGGTCCGCGACGAGGTGCTGATCTGCACGAAGTTCGGCTTCAAGATCGACGAGAACGGTGAGACGGTCGGGCTGGACAGCCGTCCCCAGCACATCCGGGACGTCGTCGAGGCGTCGCTCAGGCGGCTGCGCACCGACCACATCGACCTGCTCTACCAGCACCGCGTCGACCCGGCCGTCCCGATGGAGGACGTGGCCGGTGCGGTCAAGGACCTGATCGCCGAGGGCAAAGTGACGCACTTCGGCCTGTCCGAGGCCAGTGCGCGGAACATCCGCAGGGCGCACGCGGTGCAGCCGGTGACCGCGATCCAGGACCACTACTCGCTGTGGATGCGCGAGCCGGAGAACACGAAGTTCGCCGTGTGCGAGGAACTGGGCATCGGCCTGGTCGCCTGGGGTCCCCTCGGTCAGGGCTTCCTGACCGGCGCGATCACCCGCGGGATGACCTTCGACGACCCGAACGACCTGCGGCGGGACTTCCCGCGCTTCACCCCTGAGGCGCTGGAGGCCAACTTCGCGGTGGTCGACTTCCTGAAGGAGTTCGGCGCCCGTAAGGGAGCCACCCCTGCCCAGCTGGCCCTCGCCTGGCTGCTCGCCCAGAAGCCGTGGATCGTCCCCATCCCGGGCGGCACGAAGGTCGAGCACCTCGACGACAACCTCGCCGCTGCCGACATCGAGCTGACCGGTGCGGACCTGGCCGAGATCGACCGCGCCTTCGCCACCATCGACATCACCGGCGCGCCGCTGTCGGAGGGACTCGACGCGGCCGTGGACCGCTAGCCCTGACGGCGTCGTCCCAGCGGAGCCCGCCCAACGGGTCTCGGGCGGGCTCCGCTGCGACCTCTCCCCGCCAGCGAGGCGGCGCGGGGCAGGTCCTGCCAGTACCTCACCGATGCCCTCGCCCGACCCAAGGTCGGCACATGGGCAACAGCTGGATGCTCGTCGCGACTACTCGGGTCGCCGGTTACCGGCACATGGACGCTGTGGACGTGGCCGTGGACGTCGGCGCGCGCAGCGGACCGGATCAGGACGTCCTGCCCCTGCCCGCTGCGAGCAGACCGGGGACCTCGTCGGTCGGCGCACCTCGGGCCGACGAGGTCCCCGGGCCGGACGGCTGCCGGCGTTCGCCCAGCAGCCGCCGGGCTCAGTGGGTGGAGGGCTCGGTCGCGATCTCCGTGCGGTCACCGGACCAGAGGGTGTGGAAGGTGCCCCCGGCGTCGGTCCGGCGGTAGGTGTGCGCGCCGAAGAAGTCCCGCTGGCCCTGGATCAGCGCGGCTGGCAGCCGCTCGGAGGACAGCGAGTCGAAGTACGCCAGCGCGGAGGCGAAGCCGGGCACCGGGACGCCGGACAGCGCGGCGGCCGACACGATCCGCCGCCACGCCTGCTCGCCACTGGCGACCGCGTCGGCGAAGTACTCGTCCGCGAGCAGCGTCGCCAGTTCCGGGTCCCGCTGGTAGGCCTCGACGATCCGGTTGAGGAACCGGGCCCGGATGATGCAGCCACCGCGCCAGATCCTCGCGACCGCGCCCAGGTCGATGTCCCAGCCGTACTCGCGGGCGCCGGCGATGATCGTGTCGAAGCCCTGCGCGTAGGCGACCACCTTGGAGGCGTAGAGAGCGGCGCGGACGTCGTCCTCGAACCCGTCGTAGGTGGGCTGCACCTGCGGGCGCCCAGTGATCGCCTGCTGGACGGCAGCCCGCTGCGCGGGCTTGCTGGAGACCGCGCGGGCGAAGACCGCCTCGCCGATGCCGGAGACGGGTACGCCGAGCCCGACCGCGTTCTGCACGGTCCACACCCCGGTGCCCTTCGAACCGGCCTGGTCGACGATCACGTCCACCAGGGGCTGCCCGGTGCGGGCGTCGGTCTGCCGGAGCACCTCGGCGGTGATCTCGATCAGGTAGGACTCCAGGTCGCCGTCGTTCCAGGTGGCGAACACGTCGGCGATCGCTGCGACGTCGTGGCCGCCGATGCGGCGCAGCAGGTCGTAGGACTCCGCGATCAGCTGCATGTCGGCGTACTCGATGCCGTTGTGCACCATCTTCACGAAGTGACCGGCGCCGTCGGTGCCCACGTGGGTGACGCACGGCTCCCCCTCGGCGACCGCGGCGATCGAGGCGAGGATCGGCCCCAGCGTCCGGTAGGCCTCCGCCGAGCCGCCGGGCATGATCGAGGGCCCGTTGAGCGCGCCCTCTTCACCGCCGGAGATGCCCGCACCCACGAAGTCCAGGCCCTTCGCGCGCAGCTCCCGCTCCCGGCGGATGGTGTCGGCGAAGTTGGCGTTGCCGCCGTCGACGATGATGTCGCCCGGCTCGAAGCGCTCGGCCAGCTGCGCGATCACAGCGTCCGTCCCGCGGCCGGCCTGCACCATGATGATCGCGGTCCGCGGCCGGGCCAGGGACGCGACGAAGTCGTCGACCGTCTCCGAGGCCACGAAACCGGCCTCCGGGTGCTCGGCGACCAGCGCCCGGGTCCGCTCCGGGGACCGGTTGTACACAGCGACGGTGTTGCCCTCCCGGCTGGCCAGGTTGCGCGCCAGGTTGGAACCCATCACCGCCATGCCCACCACACCGATGTTCGCCCGGGCGGTGGCGTGCTGGACCGCAGCCCCTTGGATGGTCCCGTCCATGTCGTCCTGCCTCTCGAAGTGGTGGCGCCGACCTCCGGCCGGCAGTTCACGGTGACGAGCACGAAGAGCAGTGCCTGCTTCATGACCCCGGCGCGCCTGTTCGGTCGAACGATTCGACGGCGGTGAGCCGGAGCTTTTCGACGTCCGGCCCGGCTCTGCACTCGCCGCGCCACAGGGTCACCGACCGCGCCTTCGTGCGTGACCTGGATCACCACCTGGCGCTCACGTCCAGCAGCGTGGAGCAGGCGCTCGTCCCCTCGTCGCGGCTGAGCAGTCAGCACTCGGAGGACCCACGGCGCCCATCGTTCGGGACGCCGATCAGCCCGTCATCGCCAGGTGGAGGCCACCGCTCCGGTAGCGAGCCAGGCATCGCCGGCACGGGTGAAGCTGATCCGCAGCCGGAGTGGCCAGGTGCCGTTGGCCCCCCAGATCGTCGCCCGGGTGTGGGTGCGGGCGGTGAGCGTCGGAGACCCCCCGGAGACATCGACCGACACGTCGACGTCCAGCATGTCGTGGTAGCTCATGGCCCCCGACCGCACGTCGGCCAGCCACTCGTCCCTGGCCTGCCGGTAGCCGGTCATGTGCACGAGGGTGAAGTCCTCGGTGAGCAGAGCGCCGAGCGCGTCGGCGTCCCCGGCGACCATCGCCCGGCACTGCGCCTCGTAGTTGGCGCGGACGGCGGCCGCAGTGCCGGGCTGGTCAGCGGGCATGACGGCTCAGGCTTCCGGGATGTCGACGCCGAACTTCGCACGGGTGATCTCGGCCGGGTCGGGACCGCCGCGCACGCCGGTGTCCAGGGCGTCGATGGCAGCCAGCTGGTCGTCGGTGAGCTCGAAGTCGAAGACGTCGATGTTCTCGGCGATCCGGGACGGCGTGACCGACTTGGGGATCACCTGCCGGCCCTGCTGCAGGTGCCAGCGCAGCATGACCTGCGCAGGGGTCTTGCCGACCGCCGAGGCGATGTCCGTGATCGTGGAGTCCTGCAGGGTGCTCTTCCGGTCCCCACCGAAGCCGGGATAGAAGGTGATGCCGCCGATCGGCGACCAGGCCTGCGACAGGATCCCGTGCTCGGCATTCGCCGCCAGCAGCTCGGACTGCCGGAAGTACGGGTGCACCTCGATCTGGTTGACCGCCGGGATCACCGAGGTCTCGGCCAGCAGCCGGGTGAGGTGGTCGGGCATGAAGTTGCTGACGCCGATCGCCCGGACGTCGCCGTCGGCCAGGGCCTTCTCCAGGGCCCGGTAGGCGGCCACCGTGAGGTCGAACTCGTCGGGCAGCGGCTGGTGGAGGATCAGCAGGTCGATCTGGTCGATGCCCAGCTTGCCGGCGCTCTTGTCGACGGCGTGCCGCGCCTGGTCGTAGCCGTAGTCGGTGATCCACACCTTGGTCTCGACGAACACGTCCGAACGGTCGACGTCCGAGCGGCGGAGTCCCTCGCCGACCTCGCGCTCGTTGCCGTAGGCAGCGGCGGTGTCGATGTGCCGGTAGCCGGTCGTGAGGGCGGTCTGCACGGCGGCAACGGTCTCCTCGGTCGGGGTCTGGAAGACACCGAGCCCGACAGCCGGGATCTGGACGCCGTTGTTCAGGGTGAACGAAGAGCTGCTCATGACGATGATGCTGCACCCGCTTCGGGGCGAGTGGCAGTACCTGTGGGACCGGGTACTGGCAGTGCCCCCTTCGTGCGGCCACCCGGCACCAGGACGACCAGCACGACGACGAGGGCGACGCCCAGCAGGGCGCTGCCGGCCGTCAGGGCGGCGCCCACCTGCTGCGCCACGGCCGCCGGGCCGGTCAGCGCAGTGCCGGCGCGGACGGCGACCGCGGACAGCACCGCCAGCCCGAGTGCCATGCCCAGCTGGTGGGCGGTGTTGACGAGGCCGGAGGCGGCACCTGCGTCCTGCGGCGGCACGCCGGCGATGCCGGAGCTGGTGAGCGGCGCGAACGCCAGCCCCTGGCCCGCCCCGACCAGCACCATGGGCAGCGCCACCGAGGTCAGGTAGACCTCGCTGATGCCGGCCCGGCTGAGCCACACCATGCCGACCAGCGTCAGCAGCACGCCGCCGGCGAGCAGGAGGGCGTCGGGCACTCGGGTGCGCAGCCGCGGGATCGCCAGCGCGACGATGAAGTTCACCAGCGACATGGGCAGGAAACCCAGGCCCGCCTCGAGAGGGGTGAAGCCGAGCGCGTCCTGCAGGTACTGGGTGGTGAAGAAGAAGAAGCCGATCATTGCGCCCAGGTACAGCAGCCGGGCGGCGTAGGCGCCGCTGCGTTCACGGCTGCGGAACAACCTCAGCGGCATGATCGGTTGCGCGACCCGGGACTCCGTGACCACCAGCGCCGCCAGCAGGACCACCCCGACGACGAGCGGGACGACCACCCGCGCCGAACCCCAGCCGGTCTCCCCGGACTCGATGATGCCGAAGACGAGGCCGCCCATACCGAGCGTTGCGCACAAGGCGCCGACGACATCGATACGGCCGCTCTGCCTGGGCGTCTCGATGAGCACGGCCCGCGCGGCGATGATCATGGCTATCGCGATCGGCACGTTGACGAGGAACGCGGCCCGCCAGGAGATCAGGTCGGTCAGCGCGCCGCCCACGAGCAGCCCCAGACTGGCGCCGATGCCGGCGGTGGCGGCGTACCAGGCGACGGCGCGACTCCGTGCCTCTCCCTCGAAGTAGGCGGTGATCAGTGCCAGCGAGGTCGGCGCGACGATCGCGGCGCCCACGCCCTGCAGCGCACGGGCGGCGATCATCCACCAGCCCGCGGGAGCCAGCCCGATCAGCAGCGAGGCCGTGCCGAAGACCCCCAGACCGATGACGAACAGACGACGCCGGCCGACGATGTCTCCGGCCCGGGCGCCGAGCAGCAGGAGTCCGCCGAACACCAGCGTGTAGGCGTCCTGGACCCACGACAGACCGGTGGGTGAGAGATCGAGGCCTTCCCGGATGCTCGGCAGCCCGGTGAAGATGACCGAGTTGTCCAGCAGGATCATGAAGTAGCTGATCAAAATGATCGCCAAGATCGCCGCTGGCTTGCTGTTCCGGGGCACGGTGCCAGGGCACGACGGCGCGGCCCGGCGTGGGAGTCACGGTCGTTCCGGGTACTGACAGAGCCTCCCTCGGCTCGCCCAGGCTGCCTACCGTGTACTCGTGAGTAAGACCGACGTGAACGCCGAGATCCGCGAGTTCCTCAGCACCCGACGTGCGCGGATCACCCCTGAACAGGCGGGACTGCCGGCCTACGGAGGCAACCGTCGGGTCAAGGGTCTGCGCCGCGAGGAGGTCGCGATGCTCGCCGGCGTCTCGGTCGACTACTACGTCCGGATGGAACGCGGCAGCCTCGCCGGCGCGTCGGAGAGCGTGCTCAACGCCGTGGCGGACGCCCTCCGCCTCGACGAGGCAGAACGGGCCCACCTCTACGCCCTCGCCCGGGAGAGCGGCTCCCACGGTCCGCAGCGGAAGCGCAGCGCTCCGACCGCCGTCCGGCCGGGGATCCAGCAACTGCTCGATGCGATGACCGACGCCGCGGCGTGGGTGCGCAACGGCCGGCACGACATCGTGGCCATGAACCAGCTCGCCCGCGCGCTCTACTCCCCCGTGCTGGCCAACCCCCGCCGTCCGGCGAACACGACCCGGTTCGTCTACCTGGACCCGGCGGCTCCGGAGTTCTTCGTCGACTACGACCGGATCGCCAACGACGCCGCCGCGATGCTCCGTCTGGAGGCCGGCCGCAACCCGCACGACAAGGCACTCATCGAGCTCGTCGGCGAGCTGTCCACCCGCTCCGAGCTGTTCCGCCGCCGGTGGGCATCTCACGATGTGCAGTTCCACCGCAGCGGCCAGAAGCGACTGCGCCACCCCGTCGTCGGCCAGCTCGACCTGGACTTCGAGGGCATGGAGCTTGCCTCGTCCCCCGGGCTGCACCTCAACATCTACACCGCCGCGCCCGGCACACCGACCGCCGATGGCCTCCAGCTGCTGGCGTCGTGGGCAGCCTCGCTGGAGAACCTGGCGACCGAAACCGCCGCGACTCCCGGGGCCTGACAGTCTCGCTACGAGCCAATGGTGAACACCGGCCAGCAAGTCGCGGCGGCCAGCGGTCGTAAGCGTCCGTGCGCACCGGAACCCTGCGGCGACTCCGACGCGCAGCTGTACCGGCTGCTGTAACCGGCTGCACTCACGGCTTCCTCGCAGCCAGGCTTAGGGAGCTCTTACGTACCCTCTTGGATCAGGTCCCTGGCCGATCTCGCCCCCTGCGTTCGAGATTGCTGCGAGCCGCCCGTTCACGCCCGGCGAGCAGTTCGGACTGCGGTGGTCGGGCTTTCGATGTCGCGGGACGCCAGAACGCCACCTACTTTGGCACGTCCGCTTCCGGGGCCGACGTCACGACGCCTGAGGACGACGACCGCCCCGTTGGGATCAGCCGCCGTCAGGAGCGCGCTGACCCGCCGTTCGTGGGTCGGGTGGGATGCCAGCCGCCGCGACCATGTGAGGGTGGTACTCGGGCCACCGCCCAGTGTGCGGAGCGCGGTGGCCAGTTCGGGCCGATACCGTGATCAGCAGCGAACCGGTCGGCCGCGAACTCGGCACGCCGGCAGACCGTGGCGTCGGCCAACGGACAGATCACCGCGAAGAGCGCGAGAGCCCCCAGCACTCCCCCGACCATCCATTGGCCCTGCTGCACGACGCGCACCACGGCCACGGTGATCCCGGAGATGACCACGGTCCGCAGCGCGCGCTGGGACGGGTGCCCGGACAGGAGACCCGCCAGGCCGGTCAACACTCTTGCGGTCATGCGCCACGGCGCGGCAAGCCACACGGCGACAAGCATCGGCTGGGTCGCTCGGGTGGCGTGATGGCCGAGTTCGTGGACCAGCAAGGCCACCATCTGGGCCTCGGCAGCTCCCTTGAGCGCCGCACCCTGGACAAGGTCCGGCCATCCCGCGTCGAAGGCTGGGTCGTCGAGATCCGGCGCAAAGGTCTGGCCGAGTCGACCATCCGCACGGCGTACACGGTGCTGCGGGCAATCCTGGACACCGCGGTCCGGGACGGTGCGATCGGCGTCAATCCCTCGGCGGCGATCAGATGGCCCAAGGTGACGAGCAGGGAAGCCGCACACCTGACACCGGCTCAGGTCACCGAACTGCTCGATGCGGCTCGAAGCTCCCGGTACGCGCGATCGCGCCCCTGTTCGAAGTTCAAGTCCACACCCGGCTGCGCCGTGGCGAAACGCTCGCGCTTCGATGGGTTGACGTCGACCTCAACCGAGAGACGCTGTGCGTGCGGGGAACCCTGGCCCGCATCGACGGCGCACTGGCCGTCACCGAGCCCAAGACCAGCAAGTCCAACCGGTTCGTGCCAATCTCCGCACCCGCCGAACACCTCCTGCGGAACGTGCAGCGCGCGCAGGCCGCGGAGCGGCTGCACACAGGTTCGGCATGGCGGGAGACCGGCCGCGTGTTCACCACCGAGACCGGAGAGCCCTGCGACCCACGCAACGCCCTGCGGGCGTTCAAGGTCGCTGCCGCACGAGCCGGTCTGACCGACGCAGGCCTCCACACCCTGCGCCACTCAGCCGCCAGCGTGATGCTCACCCACGGGGTGCCCCTCAAAGTGGTCTCCGAAATCCTCGGCCACTCCTCGATCGCCATCACCGGCGACGTTGACGGACACGTCTCCCCCGACGTCTCGCGGGATGCCGTCACCACCCTGGGCACCGTCCTGACCAACTCAGGGTCGGCTAATGGTGGTCAAGATGGTGGTCAAACCCGACCGGACAACAGAAGAGGCCGATCCCGGTCTCCCGGAATCGGCCCCTGACCTGCACCTTCTTCTGTCGGGCTGACAGGATTTGAACCTGCGACCCCTTGACCCCCAGTCAAGTGCGCTACCAAGCTGCGCTACAGCCCGAGCCCCGGGTGCCTCACAACCCCGAACGCTGCCCGAGAAGGTTACCGCACCCGGTTCGCTGCCCCGTGGGGCGGGTCAGCCCTTGCGCTCGCGCGCCTTGGTCTCGCGCACCTTGACCGAGACGTCGATCGGGGTGCCGTGGAAACCGAACTGCTCGCGCAGCTTGCGCTCCAGGAACCGCCGGTACCCGGCCTCCAGGAAGCCGGTGGAGAAGACCACGAACCGGGGCGGCCGGACGTCGGCCTGCGTCACGTACTTGATCTTCGGGGCACGGCCACCACGAGCTGGCGGCGGCGTCTCCTGCACCAGCGCCCGGATGAACGTGTTGAGCTCCGCGGTGGGCACCCGGGTCTCCCAGCCGGCCAGCGCCGTCTTCAGGTGGTCGGCCAGCTTGTTGACCCCCCGCCCGGTCACCGCCGAGATGTTCACCCGACTGGCCCACTGGATCCGGGCGAGGTCGCGGTCGATCTCCCGCTCCAGCTGGGCGTGCCGGTCCTCGTCCAGGGTGTCCCACTTGTTGAAGGCGATGACCAGCGCCCGGCCGGCCTCGATCACCTGGGTGATCACCCGCTGGTCCTGCTCGCTGATCACCTCGTCGGCGGCCAGCAGCACGACCGCGACCTCGGCGGCCTCGATCGCCGCCTCGGTGCGCAGGCTGGCGTAGTACTCGGTGCCGCTGGCGGTGTTGACCTTGCGGCGCAACCCCGCCGTGTCCACGAACCGCCACTGCTCACCGCCGAGGGTCACCAGGGAGTCGACCGGGTCGACCGTGGTGCCGGCCACCGAGTCGACGACCGAGCGCTCCTCCTTGGACAGCCGGTTGATCAGGCTGGACTTGCCCACGTTCGGCCGGCCGACGAGGTGATCAGCGAGCAGGACCAGCGGGTGATCACCCAGGTGATCGAGGCCGGCCGGGCGCTGGTCATCGCCTTCAACAAGTGGGACACCCTGGACGAGGACCGGCACGCCCAGCTGGAGCGGGAGATCGACCGCGACCTCGCCCGGATCCAGTGGGCCAGTCGGGTGAACATCTCGGCGGTGACCGGGCGGGGGGTCAACAAGCTGGCCGACCACCTGAAGACGGCGCTGGCCGGCTGGGTGACACGGGTGCCCACCGCGGAGCTCAACACGTCCATCCGGGCGCTGGTGCAGGAGACGCCGCCGCCAGCTCGTGGTGGCCGTGCCCCGAAGATCAAGTACGCGACGCAGGCCGACGTCCGGCCGCCCCGGTTCGTGGTCTTCTCCACCGGCTTCCTGGAGGCCGGGTACCGGCGGTTCCTGGAGCGCAAGCTGCGCGAGCAGTTCGGTTTCCACGGCACCCCGATCGACGTCTCGGTCAAGGTGCGCGAGACCAAGGCGCGCGAGCGCAAGGGCTGACGCGCCGCACGGGGCAGCGGACCGGGTTGGGTGACCTTCTCGGGCAGCGTTCGGGGTTGTGAGGCACCCTGGGCTCGGGCTGTAGCGCAGCTTGGTAGCGCACTTGACTGGGGGTCAAGGGGTCGCAGGTTCAAATCCTGTCAGCCCGACAGAAGAAGGTGCAGGTCAGGGGCCGATTCCGGGAGACCGGGATCGGCCTCTTCTGTTGTCCGGTCGGGTTTGACCACCATCTTGACCACCATTAGCCGACCCTGAGTTGGTCAGGACGGTGCCCAGGGTGGTGACGGCATCCCGCGAGACGTCGGGGGAGACGTGTCCGTCAACGTCGCCGGTGATGGCGATCGAGGAGTGGCCGAGGATTTCGGAGACCACTTTGAGGGGCACCCCGTGGGTGAGCATCACGCTGGCGGCTGAGTGGCGCAGGGTGTGGAGGCCTGCGTCGGTCAGACCGGCTCGTGCGGCAGCGACCTTGAACGCCCGCAGGGCGTTGCGTGGGTCGCAGGGCTCTCCGGTCTCGGTGGTGAACACGCGGCCGGTCTCCCGCCATGCCGAACCTGTGTGCAGCCGCTCCGCGGCCTGCGCGCGCTGCACGTTCCGCAGGAGGTGTTCGGCGGGTGCGGAGATTGGCACGAACCGGTTGGACTTGCTGGTCTTGGGCTCGGTGACGGCCAGTGCGCCGTCGATGCGGGCCAGGGTTCCCCGCACGCACAGCGTCTCTCGGTTGAGGTCGACGTCAACCCATCGAAGCGCGAGCGTTTCGCCACGGCGCAGCCGGGTGTGGACTTGAACTTCGAACAGGGGCGCGATCGCGCGTACCGGGAGCTTCGAGCCGCATCGAGCAGTTCGGTGACCTGAGCCGGTGTCAGGTGTGCGGCTTCCCTGCTCGTCACCTTGGGCCATCTGATCGCCGCCGAGGGATTGACGCCGATCGCACCGTCCCGGACCGCGGTGTCCAGGATTGCCCGCAGCACCGTGTACGCCGTGCGGATGGTCGACTCGGCCAGACCTTTGCGCCGGATCTCGACGACCCAGCCTTCGACGCGGGATGGCCGGACCTTGTCCAGGGTGCGGCGCTCAAGGGAGCTGCCGAGGCCCAGATGGTGGCCTTGCTGGTCCACGAACTCGGCCATCACGCCACCCGAGCGACCCAGCCGATGCTTGTCGCCGTGTGGCTTGCCGCGCCGTGGCGCATGACCGCAAGAGTGTTGACCGGCCTGGCGGGTCTCCTGTCCGGGCACCCGTCCCAGCGCGCGCTGCGGACCGTGGTCATCTCCGGGATCACCGTGGCCGTGGTGCGCGTCGTGCAGCAGGGCCAATGGATGGTCGGGGGAGTGCTGGGGGCTCTCGCGCTCTTCGCGGTGATCTGTCCGTTGGCCGACGCCACGGTCTGCCGGCGTGCCGAGTTCGCGGCCGACCGGTTCGCTGCTGATCACGGTATCGGCCCGAACTGGCCACCGCGCTCCGCACACTGGGCGGTGGCCCGAGTACCACCCTCACATGGTCGCGGCGGCTGGCATCCCACCCGACCCACGAACGGCGGGTCAGCGCGCTCCTGACGGCGGCTGATCCCAACGGGGCGGTCGTCGTCCTCAGGCGTCGTGACGTCGGCCCCGGAAGCGGACGTGCCAAAGTAGGTGGCGTTCTGGCGTCCCGCGACATCGAAAGCCCGACCACCGCAGTCCGAACTGCTCGCCGGGCGTGAACGGGCGGCTCGCAGCAATCTCGAACGCAGGGGGCGAGATCGGCCAGGGACCTGATCCAAGAGGGTACGTAAGAGCTCCCTAAGCCTGGCTGCGAGGAAGCCGTGAGTGCAGCCGGTTACAGCAGCCGGTACAGCTGCGCGTCGGAGTCGCCGCAGGGTTCCGGTGCGCACGGACGCTTACGACCGCTGGCCGCCGCGACTTGCTGGCCGGTGTTCACCATTGGCTCGTAGCGAGACTGTCAGGCCCCGGGAGTCGCGGCGGTTTCGGTCGCCAGGTTCTCCAGCGAGGCTGCCCACGACGCCAGCAGCTGGAGGCCATCGGCGGTCGGTGTGCCGGGCGCGGCGGTGTAGATGTTGAGGTGCAGCCCGGGGGACGAGGCAAGCTCCATGCCCTCGAAGTCCAGGTCGAGCTGGCCGACGACGGGGTGGCGCAGTCGCTTCTGGCCGCTGCGGTGGAACTGCACATCGTGAGATGCCCACCGGCGGCGGAACAGCTCGGAGCGGGTGGACAGCTCGCCGACGAGCTCGATGAGTGCCTTGTCGTGCGGGTTGCGGCCGGCCTCCAGACGGAGCATCGCGGCGGCGTCGTTGGCGATCCGGTCGTAGTCGACGAAGAACTCCGGAGCCGCCGGGTCCAGGTAGACGAACCGGGTCGTGTTCGCCGGACGGCGGGGGTTGGCCAGCACGGGGGAGTAGAGCGCGCGGGCGAGCTGGTTCATGGCCACGATGTCGTGCCGGCCGTTGCGCACCCACGCCGCGGCGTCGGTCATCGCATCGAGCAGTTGCTGGATCCCCGGCCGGACGGCGGTCGGAGCGCTGCGCTTCCGCTGCGGACCGTGGGAGCCGCTCTCCCGGGCGAGGGCGTAGAGGTGGGCCCGTTCTGCCTCGTCGAGGCGGAGGGCGTCCGCCACGGCGTTGAGCACGCTCTCCGACGCGCCGGCGAGGCTGCCGCGTTCCATCCGGACGTAGTAGTCGACCGAGACGCCGGCGAGCATCGCGACCTCCTCGCGGCGCAGACCCTTGACCCGACGGTTGCCTCCGTAGGCCGGCAGTCCCGCCTGTTCAGGGGTGATCCGCGCACGTCGGGTGCTGAGGAACTCGCGGATCTCGGCGTTCACGTCGGTCTTACTCACGAGTACACGGTAGGCAGCCTGGGCGAGCCGAGGGAGGCTCTGTCAGTACCCGGAACGACCGTGACTCCCACGCCGGGCCGCGCCGTCGTGCCCTGGCACCGTGCCCCGGAACAGCAAGCCAGCGGCGATCTTGGCGATCATTTTGATCAGCTACTTCATGATCCTGCTGGACAACTCGGTCATCTTCACCGGGCTGCCGAGCATCCGGGAAGGCCTCGATCTCTCACCCACCGGTCTGTCGTGGGTCCAGGACGCCTACACGCTGGTGTTCGGCGGACTCCTGCTGCTCGGCGCCCGGGCCGGAGACATCGTCGGCCGGCGTCGTCTGTTCGTCATCGGTCTGGGGGTCTTCGGCACGGCCTCGCTGCTGATCGGGCTGGCTCCCGCGGGCTGGTGGATGATCGCCGCCCGTGCGCTGCAGGGCGTGGGCGCCGCGATCGTCGCGCCGACCTCGCTGGCACTGATCACCGCCTACTTCGAGGGAGAGGCACGGAGTCGCGCCGTCGCCTGGTACGCCGCCACCGCCGGCATCGGCGCCAGTCTGGGGCTGCTCGTGGGCGGCGCGCTGACCGACCTGATCTCCTGGCGGGCCGCGTTCCTCGTCAACGTGCCGATCGCGATAGCCATGATCATCGCCGCGCGGGCCGTGCTCATCGAGACGCCCAGGCAGAGCGGCCGTATCGATGTCGTCGGCGCCTTGTGCGCAACGCTCGGTATGGGCGGCCTCGTCTTCGGCATCATCGAGTCCGGGGAGACCGGCTGGGGTTCGGCGCGGGTGGTCGTCCCGCTCGTCGTCGGGGTGGTCCTGCTGGCGGCGCTGGTGGTCACGGAGTCCCGGGTCGCGCAACCGATCATGCCGCTGAGGTTGTTCCGCAGCCGTGAACGCAGCGGCGCCTACGCCGCCCGGCTGCTGTACCTGGGCGCAATGATCGGCTTCTTCTTCTTCACCACCCAGTACCTGCAGGACGCGCTCGGCTTCACCCCTCTCGAGGCGGGCCTGGGTTTCCTGCCCATGTCGCTGGTGAACTTCATCGTCGCGCTGGCGATCCCGCGGCTGCGCACCCGAGTGCCCGACGCCCTCCTGCTCGCCGGCGGCGTGCTGCTGACGCTGGTCGGCATGGTGTGGCTCAGCCGGGCCGGCATCAGCGAGGTCTACCTGACCTCGGTGGCGCTGCCCATGGTGCTGGTCGGGGCGGGCCAGGGGCTGGCGTTCGCGCCGCTCACCAGCTCCGGCATCGCCGGCGTGCCGCCGCAGGACGCAGGTGCCGCCTCCGGCCTCGTCAACACCGCCCACCAGCTGGGCATGGCACTCGGGCTGGCGGTGCTGTCCGCGGTCGCCGTCCGCGCCGGCACTGCGCTGACCGGCCCGGCGGCCGTGGCGCAGCAGGTGGGCGCCGCCCTGACGGCCGGCAGCGCCCTGCTGGGCGTCGCCCTCGTCGTCGTGCTGGTCGTCCTGGTGCCGGGTGGCCGCACGAAGGGGGCACTGCCAGTACCCGGTCCCACAGGTACTGCCACTCGCCCCGAAGCGGGTGCAGCATCATCGTCATGAGCAGCTCTTCGTTCACCCTGAACAACGGCGTCCAGATCCCGGCTGTCGGGCTCGGTGTCTTCCAGACCCCGACCGAGGAGACCGTTGCCGCCGTGCAGACCGCCCTCACGACCGGCTACCGGCACATCGACACCGCCGCTGCCTACGGCAACGAGCGCGAGGTCGGCGAGGGACTCCGCCGCTCGGACGTCGACCGTTCGGACGTGTTCGTCGAGACCAAGGTGTGGATCACCGACTACGGCTACGACCAGGCGCGGCACGCCGTCGACAAGAGCGCCGGCAAGCTGGGCATCGACCAGATCGACCTGCTGATCCTCCACCAGCCGCTGCCCGACGAGTTCGACCTCACGGTGGCCGCCTACCGGGCCCTGGAGAAGGCCCTGGCCGACGGCGACGTCCGGGCGATCGGCGTCAGCAACTTCATGCCCGACCACCTCACCCGGCTGCTGGCCGAGACCTCGGTGATCCCGGCGGTCAACCAGATCGAGGTGCACCCGTACTTCCGGCAGTCCGAGCTGCTGGCGGCGAATGCCGAGCACGGGATCCTGTCGCAGGCCTGGTCGCCGATCGGCGGCATCACCTTCTATCCCGGCTTCGGTGGGGACCGGAAGAGCACCCTGCAGGACTCCACGATCACGGACATCGCCTCGGCGGTCGGCAAGACCCCTGCGCAGGTCATGCTGCGCTGGCACCTGCAGCAGGGCCGGCAGGTGATCCCCAAGTCGGTCACGCCGTCCCGGATCGCCGAGAACATCGACGTCTTCGACTTCGAGCTCACCGACGACCAGCTGGCTGCCATCGACGCCCTGGACACCGGCGTGCGCGGCGGTCCCGACCCGGCCGAGATCACCCGTGCGAAGTTCGGCGTCGACATCCCGGAAGCCTGAGCCGTCATGCCCGCTGACCAGCCCGGCACTGCGGCCGCCGTCCGCGCCAACTACGAGGCGCAGTGCCGGGCGATGGTCGCCGGGGACGCCGACGCGCTCGGCGCTCTGCTCACCGAGGACTTCACCCTCGTGCACATGACCGGCTACCGGCAGGCCAGGGACGAGTGGCTGGCCGACGTGCGGTCGGGGGCCATGAGCTACCACGACATGCTGGACGTCGACGTGTCGGTCGATGTCTCCGGGGGGTCTCCGACGCTCACCGCCCGCACCCACACCCGGGCGACGATCTGGGGGGCCAACGGCACCTGGCCACTCCGGCTGCGGATCAGCTTCACCCGTGCCGGCGATGCCTGGCTCGCTACCGGAGCGGTGGCCTCCACCTGGCGATGACGGGCTGATCGGCGTCCCGAACGATGGGCGCCGTGGGTCCTCCGAGTGCTGACTGCTCAGCCGCGACGAGGGGACGAGCGCCTGCTCCACGCTGCTGGACGTGAGCGCCAGGTGGTGATCCAGGTCACGCACGAAGGCGCGGTCGGTGACCCTGTGGCGCGGCGAGTGCAGAGCCGGGCCGGACGTCGAAAAGCTCCGGCTCACCGCCGTCGAATCGTTCGACCGAACAGGCGCGCCGGGGTCATGAAGCAGGCACTGCTCTTCGTGCTCGTCACCGTGAACTGCCGGCCGGAGGTCGGCGCCACCACTTCGAGAGGCAGGACGACATGGACGGGACCATCCAAGGGGCTGCGGTCCAGCACGCCACCGCCCGGGCGAACATCGGTGTGGTGGGCATGGCGGTGATGGGTTCCAACCTGGCGCGCAACCTGGCCAGCCGGGAGGGCAACACCGTCGCTGTGTACAACCGGTCCCCGGAGCGGACCCGGGCGCTGGTCGCCGAGCACCCGGAGGCCGGTTTCGTGGCCTCGGAGACGGTCGACGACTTCGTCGCGTCCCTGGCCCGGCCGCGGACCGCGATCATCATGGTGCAGGCCGGCCGCGGGACGGACGCTGTGATCGCGCAGCTGGCCGAGCGCTTCGAGCCGGGCGACATCATCGTCGACGGCGGCAACGCCAACTTCGCCGACACCATCCGCCGGGAGCGGGAGCTGCGCGCGAAGGGCCTGGACTTCGTGGGTGCGGGCATCTCCGGCGGTGAAGAGGGCGCGCTCAACGGGCCCTCGATCATGCCCGGCGGCTCGGCGGAGGCCTACCGGACGCTGGGGCCGATCCTCGCCTCGATCGCCGCGGTCGCCGAGGGGGAGCCGTGCGTCACCCACGTGGGCACCGACGGCGCCGGTCACTTCGTGAAGATGGTGCACAACGGCATCGAGTACGCCGACATGCAGCTGATCGCGGAGTCCTACGACCTGCTGCGCCGCATCGGCGGCCACGACGTCGCAGCGATCGCCGACGTGTTCGCCACCTGGAACGACGGCGACCTGGAGTCCTACCTGATCGAGATCACCGCCGAGGTGCTCCGGCAGACCGACGCCCGCACCGGGCAGCCCCTGGTGGACGTGATCGTCGACCAGGCCGGTTCGAAGGGCACCGGGGTGTGGACCGTGCAGAACGCGGTCGGGCTCGGCGTACCCGTCTCCGGCATCGGCGAGGCGGTCTTCGCCCGCGCGGTCTCCAGCAAGCCCGCGCAGCGGGCTGCCGTCCAGCAGGCGATCACTGGGCGCCCGCAGGTGCAGCCCACCTACGACGGGTTCGAGGACGACGTCCGCGCCGCTCTCTACGCCTCCAAGGTGGTCGCCTACGCGCAGGGCTTCGACACGATCATCGCCGGCGCCCGCGAGTACGGCTGGGACATCGACCTGGGCGCGGTCGCGAGGATCTGGCGCGGTGGCTGCATCATCCGGGCCCGGTTCCTCAACCGGATCGTCGAGGCCTACCAGCGGGACCCGGAACTGGCGACGCTGCTCGCGGACGAGTACTTCGCCGACGCGGTCGCCAGTGGCGAGCAGGCGTGGCGGCGGATCGTGTCGGCCGCCGCGCTGTCCGGCGTCCCGGTGCCCGGCTTCGCCTCCGCGCTGGCGTACTTCGACTCGCTGTCCTCCGAGCGGCTGCCAGCCGCGCTGATCCAGGGCCAGCGGGACTTCTTCGGCGCGCACACCTACCGCCGGACCGACGCCGGGGGCACCTTCCACACCCTCTGGTCCGGTGACCGCACGGAGATCGCGACCGAGCCCTCCACCCACTGAGCCCGGCGGCTGCTGGGCGAACGCCGGCAGCCGTCCGGCCCGGGGACCTCGTCGGCCCGAGGTGCGCCGACCGACGAGGTCCCCGGTCTGCTCGCAGCGGGCAGGGGCAGGACGTCCTGATCCGGTCCGCTGCGCGCGCCGACGTCCACGGCCACGTCCACAGCGTCCATGTGCCGGTAACCGGCGACCCGAGTAGTCGCGACGAGCATCCAGCTGTTGCCCATGTGCCGACCTTGGGTCGGGCGAGGGCATCGGTGAGGTACTGGCAGGACCTGCCCCGCGCCGCCTCGCTGGCGGGGAGAGGTCGCAGCGGAGCCCGCCCGAGACCCGTTGGGCGGGCTCCGCTGGGACGACGCCGTCAGGGCTAGCGGTCCACGGCCGCGTCGAGTCCCTCCGACAGCGGCGCGCCGGTGATGTCGATGGTGGCGAAGGCGCGGTCGATCTCGGCCAGGTCCGCACCGGTCAGCTCGATGTCGGCAGCGGCGAGGTTGTCGTCGAGGTGCTCGACCTTCGTGCCGCCCGGGATGGGGACGATCCACGGCTTCTGGGCGAGCAGCCAGGCGAGGGCCAGCTGGGCAGGGGTGGCTCCCTTACGGGCGCCGAACTCCTTCAGGAAGTCGACCACCGCGAAGTTGGCCTCCAGCGCCTCAGGGGTGAAGCGCGGGAAGTCCCGCCGCAGGTCGTTCGGGTCGTCGAAGGTCATCCCGCGGGTGATCGCGCCGGTCAGGAAGCCCTGACCGAGGGGACCCCAGGCGACCAGGCCGATGCCCAGTTCCTCGCACACGGCGAACTTCGTGTTCTCCGGCTCGCGCATCCACAGCGAGTAGTGGTCCTGGATCGCGGTCACCGGCTGCACCGCGTGCGCCCTGCGGATGTTCCGCGCACTGGCCTCGGACAGGCCGAAGTGCGTCACTTTGCCCTCGGCGATCAGGTCCTTGACCGCACCGGCCACGTCCTCCATCGGGACGGCCGGGTCGACGCGGTGCTGGTAGAGCAGGTCGATGTGGTCGGTGCGCAGCCGCCTGAGCGACGCCTCGACGACGTCCCGGATGTGCTGGGGACGGCTGTCCAGCCCGACCGTCTCACCGTTCTCGTCGATCTTGAAGCCGAACTTCGTGCAGATCAGCACCTCGTCGCGGACCGGCTCGAGTGCCTCGCCGACCAGCTCTTCGTTGACGAAGGGCCCATAGCCCTCCGCGGTGTCGAAGAGGGTGACGCCGCGGTCGGCGGCCGACCGGATGACCCCGATGGCCTCGGACCGGTCCGTGGCCGGGCCCAGACCGAAGCTCAGGCCCATGCAGCCCAGGCCGATCGTCGAGACCTGCAGGTCCGTGCCGAGTTGGCGTGTCTTCATCTCGCATCTCCGCTCGTGGTGGTGGGTGGGCAGGGAGCCGACCCACCACGACGAGCGGTGCAGCCGGTCCGGACCCGAGGACCAGGGAACCCCTGATGGTCGCCGCGTGGCAGGACGTGTCCGTCCAGGCAGTGACACACCACGCCACAGCAGTTGCGGAGCGGCGGGCGAGTGGTCATGG
>NZ_JAAKGN010000089.1:0-19119 GCF_011039295.1 Modestobacter sp. KNN46-3
GCAGGTACTCCACGGCCTGGATCCGCACCAGCCAGTTGCGCGACAGCCGCGGCTCCAGCACGGTGCCCCGGTCGGTGAGCGCCCCGTTGGCCGTCCGGATCACGCCACCGGAGGCCACCACCTGGGTCGGGTCCTCCACGAACGGCCGGGCCACCCGCAGCAGGGCGTCGGACTCCAGCAGCGAGTCGCCGTCGACCATGCAGACCAAGGGGTGCCGGGCGAGGTTGAGCCCGGCGTTGATCGCGTCCGACCGGCGTCCGACGCTGGTCTTGCGGATCACCGTGAGCGGGTCACCGGTGGTGGCGCGGTGCACGGAGAGGACCTCGCCGTCGACCCGCAGGGCCGCCGTCGGGTGCGGGACCACCTCGCGCAGCGCGTACCGCCGGGCCACCAGCTCGAAGGTCCGGTCGGTCGAACCGTCGTCGATCAGCACCACCTCCAGGGCCGGGTAGCGCTGGCCCAGGGCGGCGGCGAGGGTGTCCAGGACGCCGGCCTCCTCGTCGTGCGCGGGCACCAGCACCGAGACGGCCGGGGTCAACGGGCTGGCGAAGATCTCGTCGTGGCCCTCGGCGCCCTGCCAGCGGCGGCTGGCCGCCACCCGCCGGGCGCCGGCGAGCACCAGCAGCAGCATGGTGAGGTCGAGGACGACGACGTAGCCGAACACCGTCCAGTTCAGGCCCAGCACGACGTCGCCGGCCAGCTCCCTCATCGGGACGCCACCGCCTGACGCCACTGCCGGGCGGTCGCGACCGCGTCGAGTGCGGCCAGTGCGGCCCGGCCGGCCGGGCTGGTCCCGATCGACAGCACGCGGAGCCGGCCGCGGCCCTCGTCGCCGATGGCGGCCAGGGCGTCGGCACAGGCCGCCCGCACGCCGGGGTCGGTCGCGTGCAGGCCGGACACGAGCGGGGGGATGGCGGCGGGGTCGCCGATGCGGCCGAGGGCCTCGGCGGCGACCCGCTGCAGCCCGGGCACCGGCCCGGTCGAGAGCAGCTGGGTGAGCTCCGCCGTCGCCTGCGGTGAACCGATCCGGCCCAGGGCGGTGGCGGCGGCCCGGCGGACGTCGGCGGGCTGCCAGCGGTCGTGCACCAGGGTCAGCAGGCCGGGTGTCGCGGCGGGGTCGCCGTGCACGCCCAGCACCTCGGCGGCCAGGGCCTGGGCGGCCGGGCTGCCGTCGGTGAGGGCGGTGCGCAGCGCGGGCAGCACGGGCGTGCCGAGGTCCAGCAGGGCCATGCCGACGACGCCGAGCGGGAGCGGCCGTGCGCCGGTCAGCGCAGCGAGCAGTGGCGTGACGGACGTCGGGTCACCGGCCTTGCCGAGGGCGCGGGCGGCGGCGCTGCGGACGTCGGCGGACCGGTCGGTCAGGAGCGCCGCGAGCGCGGGGGTGTGGTCGGTGGCGGCGGCCGAGCCGAGGAGGGTCGCGGCCCGGCCCCGCCGCCAGGCGGCGCGGGCGGTCAGGTCGGCCACGGCCCGGTCGACGACCCCGCGGGCGGCCAGCACCCGCTGCAGGGCGCGCCGGTCGCTGCCGCGCAACTGGGGGAGCAGGTCGAGCACGAGGTCGTCGAGGAGCCGGGGGGCGGAGGTGAGCTGCGGGTCGACCGCACCGCCCGCCGGGTCGTCCCCGTCGTCGTCGAGCAGCGCGTGCACGGTGGGCATGAGCTCGGACCGGCGCCGGGCGTCGCGGGCCTGGGCGCGGGTCCGCTGCCGGTGCTGGAGCCCGACCGCCAGGAGGAGCACGACGACGAGCGCGGTGAGCACCACGCCCAGCACGAAGGCGACCCCGGCGACGGTGCTCACGCGGAGACGCTGCCCGCCGGCAGGGCGGCGGTGACCCGGCTGACCAGCTCCCGGGTGCTGAACGGCTTGGTGACGAAGTCGGTGGCGCCGGCCGCGAAGCCGCGCTCCAGGTCGGGCTCCTGCGCCTTGGCGGTCAGCAGCAGGACCGGGGTGCCGGCCAGGGTCGCGTCCGGGTCCTCGCGCACGGCCCGACAGACCTCCAGCCCGTTCATCCGCGGCATCATCCAGTCGAGCACGACCAGGTCCGGGCGCAGCTGCCGGATCGCGGCGAGACCCGCCTCGCCGTCGGTCTCGACGGTGATGCGCAGGCCGAGCCGGCTCAGCCGGAAGGCCACGAGGTCGGCGATGACGGGGTCGTCGTCGACGACCAGGACGTGGGTCATGGGGCTCCGATCAGAAGGGGGGGGTGCGCCGCTCCATCGGCAGATCGGCCGATCGACTGAAGCCGCCGCCGGGGCTGTGCTGCTGGGGTCAAGGAGCGGGCACCGCCGGTCGATGTCAGGGGGGTGACCACCGAGCAGTGCCCTGCCACGTCCCCGGGTCGACCCCTGCGGGTGCTCCTCCGGCGCCCGCTGCTGGTCGGGCTGGCCGCGCTGACCACGGTCGCGCTGACGACGCTGGGCCTGGCGGTGCTCGCCGTGGTGGTGCTCGGTGGCCGGGTCGACCGGGCGAACGAGACGCTCAGCGCCCTGCAGGACGGCCACAGCGCGATGATCAACCAGGAGACCGGCCTGCGCGGCTACCTGATCACCCGGGAGGACCGGTTCCTGCAGCCCTACTACCAGGGTGTCGCGGACATGGAGCAGTTGGAGGTCCAGCTCAACGGTCTGGCGGAGGAGGACGGCCCGCTGCTGGAAGAGCTGGCCGGGCTGGACGCGGCGGAGGCCCGGTGGACCGACAACTGGGTCACCCCGATGCTGGCCAGCCCGCCGGCGATGGCCGACGTCGCCGCGCTCAGTGACCTGCTCAGCCGGGACAAGCGCCTCTTCGACGCCTACCGGGAGGTGCAGGCGGACGTACGGGCCACCGTCGAGGACCGGCGCGACCGGGCGATCAGCCAGCAGCGGGTCGTGCTGCTCGGCGGGGCCGCGCTCGGGCTGGTGGTGGCCGGGGTCGTGGCCGTCGCCGTCCGGCGGGCGAACCGGCGACTGGCCGAGGAGCTGCTGCCGCCCACCCGGCAGGTACGGGACACCCTGGCCGCGCTGGCCGCCGGGGACGTCGACCGGCGGGCGACGCAGAGCGGTCCGACCGAGTTCCGGGAGATCACCGGGGACGTGAACGCCCTGGGGCAGGCGCTCAAGGACCGGAACGCCCTGGTGGCCGAACGGGAGCGCGAGCTGGTCGACGCGCGCGACCAGGCCGAGCGGGCCGGGCAGGCGAAGACCGCCTTCCTGGCCACCATGAGCCACGAGATCCGCACGCCGCTCAACGCCGTCCTCGGGCTGACCGACCTGCTGCTGACCACCGGGCTGACGCCCGAGCAGCGCGGCCACCTGGAGACGATCGCCAGCAGCGGCGACAGCCTGCTGACCCTGATCAACGACATCCTCGACTTCTCCAAGATCGAGGCCGGCGAGCTGGACCTGGAGACCGCGCCGTTCGACCTGCACGACCTGGTCTACGACGTGGCCCAGCTGCTCGCACCGCAGGCCGCGGGCAAGGGGCTGGACCTGCTCGTCGACGTCCCGGCCGACCGTTCCTGGCGGTTCGCCGGGGACGGGCCGCGGCTGCGGCAGGTGATCATCAACCTGGTCGGCAACGCGCTCAAGTTCACCCGGTCCGGGCAGGTCCTCATCGGGGTGACCGCAGGCCCCGGCGGCCCCGGCGACGACGTCTCCTGCGCGATCTCGGTCTCCGACACGGGCATCGGCATCCCGGCCACCCAGCGTCACCGGCTCTTCCGGTCCTTCAGCCAGGTCGACACCTCCACCACCCGTTCCTACGGCGGCACCGGACTGGGGCTGGCGATCAGCCAGCGCATCGCCCGGGCGATGGACGGGGACATCGAGGTCGACAGCGAGGCCGGTCGTGGCTCCACGTTCACCGTCCGGGTGCGGCTGGAGGCCCTGGCGGACCAGCAGCCGTCGTACGCGACCGGCCTGGCCGGCCGCCGGGTGCTGGTCGTGGACGACAACCCGACCAACCTGCGGATCCTGGACCACCAGCTGACCCAGTACGGGGCGCACTGCGTCCTGGCCGCCGGCGCCGCCGAGGCGCTCCAGGAACTGGCCGCCGGCGACCCCTTCGACCTCGCGGTCCTCGACCTGCACATGCCGGGGATGGACGGCATCGCGCTCGCCGATGCGGTGCACGCGCGGCCGGGGACGGCCACGCTCCCGCTCGTCCTGCTCAGCAGCTCCGCGGGCGTCCACGCCGACGAGCTCACGGAGTTCGCCGCCCGGCTGCACAAGCCGGTCCGCCCCGACCGGCTGCTGAGCACCCTGTGCACGGTCCTGTCGGCCGCGGCCGGCGGGGCGCACGCCACGCGGGCGGCGTCCGGGCAGCCGGCCACCGCTGCGGCCACCGACCGGCTGCGGGTCCTCGTGGCCGAGGACCACGCGGTCAACGCCCGGCTCATGAGCCTCTACCTGGACCAGCTCGGCCACGACTGCGACCACGTCGAGAACGGCCGGCAGGCGGTGGACGCCGTGATCGCCGGCACCTACGACGTCGTGCTGATGGACGCGCAGATGCCGGTCATGGGCGGGGTGGACGCCACCGCGGCGATCCGCGCCCTGCCCGGGCCCCAGCCGGTGGTCATGGCGGTCACCGCGAGCGTCCTGGCCAGCGACCGGGCGGCCTTCCTCGAGGCCGGCGCCGACCTGTTCCTCACCAAGCCGGTCCGGCTCGCCGTCCTCGAGCAGGCGCTGAGCCCCTACGTCACCAGGGGGCCCGCGTCGGTGCCGGCTGCGCCGGACGCGGCGGCGGCCGCCACCGGCGAGGTGCCGGCCCTGGACGCCGAGACCGTCGACGAACTGCGGGACCTCGGCGACGACGGGTTCCGGCACCTGTACGGGCAGTACGTCACCAGCCTGGAGTCCACGGTCGCCGCCCTGCTGGCCGCCGCCGGGGGGCCGGCGCAGGAGGACGACGAGGAGTCGATGGACCGGCTGGCCCACCGGCTGAAGGGCAGCAGCGCGGCGCTCGGTGCGCTGCGGCTCGCCGAGCTCTGCCAGCGGCTCGAGGACCTCGGCAGCGGCCTGTCGCCGGCGCACGGGGACCTGCTGACCACGCTGGAGGAGGAGAGCACCCGGGTGCGGTCGGCGGTGCGGACCCTGCTCGAGGCCCCGCAGTGACCTCGGGCGGTCCGTGCCCGCGGCGCGCGGCACCTACGATCAGGCGGTGATCGACCTGCGCCTCGTCCGCGAGAACCCCGACCTCGTCCGCGCCAGCCAGGGTGCCCGGGGTGCCGATGAGTCCCTGGTCGACGCCCTGCTGGCCGCGGACGCCGAACGCCGGGCCGCCGTGAAGGCCGCCGACGACCTGCGCGGGGAGCAGAAGGCGGCGTCCCAGGCGGTGAAGAAGGCCAGCCCCGAGGAGCGTCCCGCCGTCCTGGAGAAGGCGAAGGCGCTGGCCGCGCAGGTGAAGGAGGCCGAGGAGGCCGAGCGCACCGCCGACGCGGCGCTGCACGCCCTGCACCTGCGGATCCCCAACGTCGTCCACCCCGACGTGCCGCCGGGCGGCGAGGACGACGCGGTGGAGATCCGGACCGTGGGGGAGGTGCCCACCTACGACTTCGAGGTGAAGGACCACCTGCAGATCGGTGAGGCCCTTGGCGCCATCGACATGGAGCGCGGCGCCAAGGTCTCCGGCGCCCGCTTCTACTTCCTCACCGGCCCGGGCGCGCTGCTGGAGTTCGCGTTGGCCCAGCTGGCGATCACCCGCGCCGTCGCCGCCGGCTTCACCCCGGTCGTCGCGCCGGCGCTGGTCAAGCCCGAGGCGATGGAGGGCACCGGCTTCCTCGGCGAGCACGACGAGGAGGTGTACCGGATCGAGCGGGACGACCTGTACCTCGTCGGCACCTCCGAGGTCGCGCTGGCCGGCATGCACGCCCGTGAGGTGCTCGACCTCTCCGCCGGCCCCAAGCGGTACGCCGGCTGGTCCTCCTGCTTCCGGCGCGAGGCCGGCTCCTACGGCAAGGACACCCGCGGCATCATCCGGGTGCACTGGTTCGACAAGGTGGAGATGTTCAGCTTCTGCGCGCCCGAGGACGCCGCCGCCGAGCACCGCCGGCTGCTGCAGTGGGAGGAGGAGTTCCTCTCCGCCCTCGAACTGCCCTACCGGGTGGTCGACATCGCCGCCGGTGACCTGGGCACCAGCGCCGCCCGCAAGTTCGACATCGAGGCGTGGTTCCCCAGCCAGGGCGCCTACCGGGAGCTCACCAGCACGTCGGACTGCACCACCTTCCAGGCCCGCCGGCTGCAGGTCCGCAGCCGGGACGCCGACGGCAGGCCGCAGCCGGTCGCCACGCTGAACGGCACGCTGTGCGCGATCGCCCGCACCATCGCCTGCCTGCTCGAGGTGCACCAGCGGGCCGACGGCTCGGTGCACGTCCCGGCGGCGCTGCGCCCCTGGCTGGGTGGCCACGAGGTCCTCACCCCGGGGATGTCCCTGGCCGCGGTCGCCGCTCCGGGGGTCCCCGCATGACCGCCCAGCCGCACGGGGGCGGCCTGACCGCCCCGGCCGCCGCCCTGCACGCCACCGAGGTCGTCGACCTGGGCGACCTGCGCGCCCGGCTCGGCGGCTGGCGGCCGAAGCTGGTGGTCAGCGACCTGGACGGCACGCTGCTCGGCTCGGCAGGGACCGTCAGCCCCCGTACCGCCGAGGCCATCGACGCCTGCCGCGGCGCGGGCGTCCCGTTCGTCGGGGCCACCGGCCGCGGCCCCCGCCTGCTGGAGAGCGTCCGCGCCGCGCTGGGCGGCCAGGGGTTCGCCGTCCTGGCCCAGGGCGGGTACGTCGTCCGGTTCGGCTCCGACGGCGCCGCCGACGAGGTGCTGCGCACCGTCGGCATGGCCCGCGACGTCGCCACCGAGGTCATCGCCGCCATCGAGGAGGTCGCCGGCGAGCTGGTCGTGGCGGTCGAGGACGCCGCCGAGCAGGCCGAGGCGCTGCGCCCGCTGCGTGTCCAGCACGGCTTCGACTGGCCCTACCCGGAGCCGGCGCACCTGCTGCCCCGGCACCAGGTGCTGCCGGTCGGTGCCGTGCTCAAGGTGTTCCTGCGCTCCGCCCGGCTGGGCGAGGACGAGCTGGTCGCGCTGGCGCGATCGGTCGTCGACCCGGCGGTCGCCGAGCTGACGCACGCCGGCCTGGGCTTCATCGAGGTGCTGCCGCCGGGGGTCACCAAGGCCACCGGGCTGGCCGTCGTCCTGGACCAGGTGGGCGTCGGGTTCGGCGACGTGCTGGTGTTCGGCGACATGCCCAACGACCTGCCGATGATCGAGGCGGTCACCGCAGCCGGCGGTCGGGCGGTCGCCGTGGCCAACGCCCACCCCGCCGTCCGGGCCGCCGCCGGCGACCGGACCAGCGGGCACGACGCCGACGGCGTCGCCCGCTACGTCGAGGCCGTGCTCGCGCTGGGGGAGACCGATGTCTGACTGGCGCCCGAAGCTCATCGTCAGCGACCTCGACGGCACGCTGCTGCGCAGCGACGAGACGATCAGCGACGAGACCCTGGCCGAGCTGCAGCGCTGGGCCGGCGAGGGGGTGCCGCTGGTGCTGGCCACCGGCCGCCCGCCCCGCTGGATGCTCGGGGTGCGGGACCGCCTGGGCGGCGGCACCGCGATCTGCTGCAACGGCGCGGTGCTGCTGGACCTGGGGGAGTTCCAGGTGCTGGAGGAGCACCCGGTCCAGCCGGAGGTGCTCCAGCAGATCACCGGGCAGTTGCGCGAGCACCAGCCGGACACCTGGTTCGCGGTGGAGTACGGCGACCAGTTCCGGCACGAGCCGATCTACCAGCCGCGCTGGGACCGGGGCGCCCCCGGCGTCGCGGTGGCCACGCTGGCCGAGATGGTCGCCCAGCCGGTGGCCAAGCTGCTGGCCCGGCACGAGCGACTGGGGCGCGACGAGTTCGTCGCCCTGGTCGCCGAGGTCGTGGGGGACGCCGCCACGGTCACCACCTCATCCTCCGACGCGATGGCCGAGATCTCCGCCCGCGGCGTCACCAAGGCCACCGGCCTCGCGCGGCTCGCCGCCGAACGAGGGCTGAGGCCGGCCGACGTCGTCTACTTCGGCGACATGCCCAACGACCTGGCCGCGTTCGACTGGGTGCGCGAGGGTGGCGGCCGCGCCGTGGCGATGGCGCACGCGCACCCGGACGTGCTCGCAGCGGCCACCGACGTGACCGACTCGAACGACGCCGAGGGCGTCGCGACGCTGCTGGCCTCGCTGCGCGCCTGACCGGTCCACCCACGCGGACCCATCGGTTCCGTAACCGGGTCTCAGGTGGAGTCGTTCCTCCGTGGTGCCGATCCCATGGGCGAGGGGCGCGCTGGTGCGCCCGAGCGACGAGAGGCACGCCATGGACGCGACGAACGACCACGACCCCGCAACGCATGCTCCTGGACCGGCGGACGAGCCCGGGCGCAGCGCGCTGGCCCGGCTCGGGTTGCGCGGCAGGCTGCTCGCCGCCTTCCTCACCGTCGCCCTGATGACCCTCGTCGTCGGTGGCCTCGGCATCTCGCGGATGGCTGCGCTCAGCCACCAGGCCGAGGCGGTCTACGAGGAGGGGGCCGTCCCGCTCCGCGACATCCTGCTGCTGCGGTCGGTCTACTGGGAGCTGCAGGCGGCCGGCTCCCGGGCCATGACCCCCGGCCTCACGCCGGATCTGGTGCAGGCCCTGCAGGAGCAGTCGGTCGAGATCCGCGGGACGCTGGACGAGCTCCGGGCCGGCCTGGCGGAGGCCTCCCTCGGGGCCGACACGGAGGCCGCGTTCCAGGACTTCCAGACCGCGATCGAGCTGTACGACGAGACCAGTGCCCAGATGGCGGAGATCGGCGCGGCCGGTGGGGACATCTACTCGGTCCTGCCGACGCTGATCCAGGCCGAGGAGGACGCCGTCGCCGCACTGAACGCGGGCACCGACGCGCAGATCGCCACCACCGAGGCCACCGTCCAGGAGGCCCGCGACGCGTACACCTCGGGGCGCACGCTGACGCTGCTCGGTGTGGCGATCGGCCTCGCGGTCTCCGTCGCGCTGGCCGTCCTGATGGCCCGCAGCGTCACCCGCCCGGTCCAGCGGATCCGGGAGACCCTGGAGCAGGTGGCCGGCGGTGACCTGCGGGTGCGCGCCGGCCGGACCGGTGGTGCCGAGCTGGGCCAGGTCGCGGAGTCCCTCGACGAGACGCTGGATGCGCTGGGGGGCGTGCTCAGCCTGGTCAACGACTCGGCCGGGCGGCTGGCCACGGCGTCGCTGCAGTTGAACGCGGGTGCGGAGGCGATGGCCAGCAACGCGCGGAACGCGGCGGGGCAGGCCGACGTCGTGGTGGCCTCGGCCGGCGAGGTCGCCGCCAGCGTGGACACGGTGTCGACCGGGTCCCAGCAGATGGAGGCCGCGATCCGGGAGATCAGTCGGAACGCCAGCGAGGCGTCGCGGGTGGCCGGGCAGGCGGTGAACGTCGCGGAGAACACCACTCGCACGGTCGGCAAGCTGGGTGACTCCTCGCAGGAGATCGCCACGGTGGTGAAGCTGATCAACGGGATCGCGGAGCAGACGAACCTGCTGGCGCTGAACGCCACGATCGAGGCCGCGCGGGCCGGTGAGGCGGGCAAGGGGTTCGCGGTGGTGGCCAGTGAGGTGAAGGAGCTGGCGCAGGAGACCGCCCGGGCGACGGAGGACATCTCCCGCCGGGTCGAGGCGATCCAGGCCGACACGGCGGGTGCCGTCGACGCGATCGGGGAGATCAGCACCGTCATCGGTCAGATCAACGACTTCCAGGCCACCATCGCCGCGGCGGTGGAGGAGCAGACCGCCACCACCAACGAGATGAACCGCAACGTCGCCGAGGCGGCGGGCAGCTCGCGCAGCATCGCCACCGCGATCACCGGGCTGGCTGCCGGTACGGCGGAGACCAACCAGCGGGTCGAGGACGCCCAGCGGTCCGCGGTCGAGCTGGCCCGGATGAGCGACGAGCTGCAGGACGCGGTCAGCCGGTTCACCGTCTGACGCAGGACCCGACCCGGCGGCGCCGGTCACCGCAGCTCGCGGTGGCCGGCGCCGTCGTCGTCCCCGGTGCCGGCGGGTCCAGCCCGGGAACGGTCGCGCGCGACACATGGGGTCAAGGACGCGGCGTCGCTGCCGATGACATCGTGGGTGGGCCGCACGGGCGCGCCCGTGGGCAGAAGAGGGACAGATGGACGTCATGGCGCAGGGACCGGCAACCGGCACCGAGTGGAGGAGGGCCGGGCGCTCGTCGCTGGCCGGCCGGGTGGGGCTGCGTGGCCGCCTGCTGCTGGCGATCCTGCTGGTGGCGCTGACCACGCTGACCGTCGGCCTGGTCGGCATCCAGCGGATGTCGGCGCTCAGTGAGACCGCCGCCGAGGTCCACGAGGAGGGCGGTGTGCCGCTGGACGGGCTGCGCCAGCTGCAGGCCCAGTGGTGGGAGCTGCAGGCCTACTCCGCCCGGACGAGCATCCCCACGCTGCCGCCCCAGACGCTGGCCGCGTCCGCCCAGGGCTTCACCGACGGGCTGGAGGCCCTGGCCGCGCAGACCGCAGCCGTCGCGGAGATGCCGCTGACCCCGCAGAGCCGGGCGGCCTTCGAGACCTTCTCCGCAGGGACCGAGGAGTACCTGTCCCTGCTCGCCCAGCTCCAGCAGGCCCCCGGGGGCGACCTCGCGGCGGCGGGCCCGATCATCCAGGCGATGACCGCCGCCCAGGCCACCATCTCCGAGGCGCTGGTCACCGCCACCAGCGCTGCCCAGGAGGCGGCTGTGGGCAAGGCCCAGGAGGCGGAGGACGCCTACACCAGTGCCCGCACCCTCACGGTGGCGATCATCGTCATCGGGCTGTTCGTCTCCGTGGTGCTGGCCCTGCTCGTCGTCCGCTCGGTGATGGGCCCCGTGCAGCGGGTGCGGGAGGTCCTCGACCAGGTGGCCGACGGGGACCTCAGCGTCCGGGCCGGCGCCACCGGTGGTGCCGAGATCGGTGAGGTCGCCCGCTCGCTCGACTCGACCCTGGAGTCGCTCAGCGGCGTGCTGCGGCTGGTCAACGACTCCGCCGGCCGGCTGGCGGTGGCCTCGCAGGCGCTGAACACCGGCGCTGCCGGCATGGCTCGGAGCGCGCAGGCGGCGACCGGCCAGGCCGACGTCGTCGTCAGCTCCGCCGGGGAGGTCGCCGCCAGCGTCGACACCGTCGCCACCGGCTCCCAGCAGATGGAGGCCGCGATCCGGGAGATCAGTCGGAACGCCAGCGAGGCGTCGCGGGTGGCCGGGCAGGCGGTGAACGTCGCGGAGAACACCACTCGCACGGTCGGCAAGCTGGGTGACTCCTCGCAGGAGATCGCCACGGTGGTGAAGCTGATCAACGGGATCGCGGAGCAGACGAACCTGCTGGCGCTGAACGCCACGATCGAGGCCGCGCGGGCCGGTGAGGCGGGCAAGGGGTTCGCGGTGGTGGCCAGTGAGGTGAAGGAGCTGGCGCAGGAGACCGCCCAGGCGACGGAGGACATCTCCCGCCGGGTCGAGGCGATCCAGGCCGACACGGCGGGTGCCGTCGACGCGATCGGGGAGATCAGCACCGTCATCGGTCAGATCAACGACTACCAGGCCACCATCGCCGCGGCGGTGGAGGAGCAGACCGCCACCACCAACGAGATGAACCGCAACGTCGCCGAGGCGGCGGGCAGCTCGCGCAGCATCGCCACCGCGATCTCCGGTCTCGCCGCGGGCACCCAGCAGACCAACGAGGGCGTCGCGGAGGCGCAGCGCTCGGCCGCGGACCTGGCCCGGATGAGCGACGAGCTGCAGGACGCCGTCCGGCGGTTCACCGTCTGACCTGTGGTCCTCTCGGACCACACCGCGGCCACGTGCCGTCCCGGCCTCAGGCCGATCCGATCCCGCGAGCCGGGCAGGACCCTCCGGTCCTGCCCGGCTCGCGGCCGTTCAGTCGGCCAGCAGTCGCGCGCGACGGACGGCCACCGACGCCGACCGCGGGTCGTCCGGGGGCAGGAGCTCGGCCAGCCGGTCGTGGACCGCGCCGTCGTGCTCGCCCAGGGGGTGCGTGCTGAACGTGTGCAGCAGCTCGGGGTCGTCGGCGGCGAGCACGGCGCGGCGCAGGCCCGCGGTGAGCTCGTCGCTCAACTGCCGGATCGTCGGCGCCTCCGACCGGGGCAGGACCGGGCCGCGGCAGGCGCTGAGGGCGGCGTCCACGCGCCGGGCCGCCAGCGCCCGACCCGCGGTCTCGACGTCACTGGCGACCTCGGCCACCAACCGGTACGGCCGGGTCTGCAGCAGGTCCGCGCCGACGACCGCACGGAGCCGGCGGATCTCGCCGCGCACCGTCGTCTGGTTCCCGCGGTCGCCGTACAGCAGCCGGGCGAGCTGTTCCCCGGTGAGGCCGTCGGGGTGCCGGGCGAGGAGGAGGAGGACCTCCGCCAGGCGCAGGGGCAGCGGGATCCAGCGGCCGTCGACGACCACCGTGGGCGTCCCCTCCCCGGTGCACCGCAACGACAGCGCGTGCGCAGCCGGGCGGGGTGCCGGCCGGGCGCGGCGTACCGCAGTCCGGAGCAGGCAGCCGTCCGGGAGCCGCTCGACCTGCGCCTCCCGCCCGTCGGGCAGCGTCACCTGGTCGGTGTCGTCCAGCTGGACCCGCGCCGGCCACCGCCCGTCGGGCTCGGCGGCCAGCACCCGGCCGCTCGGGGTCACGAAGGCCGCGGCCTCGCCGTCCCGGCGGGACAGCGGCAGCCGGAGCCGCAGGTTGTGGTCGGCGATGGCGACCCGGACCCGCAGCTGGTCCTCGGCGAGCCGTGCGGTGGCCGCGACCAGCTGCGCCAGGGCCGGGTGCACCGTCTGCAGCGGACCGCTCACGTCGAGGACGCCGATGACCGCCCCGGTGTCCGGGTCGTGCACCGGCGCCGCGACGCACGTCCAGGAGTGGTACGTGCGGACCAGGTGCTCCGCCGAGTGGATCTGCACCGGCGCCCCGACGGCGAGCGCCGTGCCCATCGCGTTCGTCCCGATGGCCCCCTCGCTCCAGTCGGTGCCGGGGAAGAGGCCGACCCGGTCCGCCCGCCCGAGGAGCTCCCGGTCGCCGTCGCGCCACAGGACGTGGCCGGCGCCGTCGGTCACCAGGACCAGGTGCGCCACCTCGTCGGCGACGCCCGCCAGCGCGCTGCGCAGCAGGGGCATGACCGCGTTCAGCGGATGGGCGGCGCGGAGGTCGTCCAGCTCGTCGGGTGCGTGGACCACCGGAGGGCTACGGCGCTCCGGGTCGACGTGGGCGGCGAGGCTCCGCTCCCAGGACGCGGAGACCACCGGACGGGGGGCGCGGCGGACGGTGCCCTGACCGAGCACCGCGTCGAACGTCTCAGCCAGCGCGCGGGCGCGCTCGCGGGGGGCGAGGTGCTCGTCCTCGTCGGCCAGGTGCTCTGCATCGCACGACATCGCACCCCCGAGCGGCCTCGCAGCGCAGACGCCGGCACTGGCGTCGGTGCGGATCATCGCTCACGCCCGGACCCCGGGCAACCAGCCGCGGGAGGTCGCCCCGCGGTCCCGGGCGGCTGAGTCGCAGGCCGCTGCCGCGGCTCAGCCGAGGGCCGCTGCCGCGGCGGTGGCGACGTCGACGTCCTGGGCCACCGATCCCGCGCTCACCCCGACGGCACCCACGATCACGCCGTCCCGCTCCAGGGGGATCCCGCCGCCGAAGGCGACCATCCCACCGGCGGTCTGCTCCAGGCCGTAGAGCTCGGCGCCCGGCTGCACCAGGTCGGTCAGGGCGGCCGTGGGCAGGGCCATCAGCACCGAGGTGACGGCCTTGCGGGTGGAGATGTCGATGCTCGCCTTGATGGCGCCGTCCATCCGCCCGAACGCGAGCAGGTGGCCGCCGTCGTCGACGACGGCGACGTTCATCGGCTGGCCGATCTCCTCGGCCCGGGCGATGCCGGCGTCCAGGACCCGGCGGGCGTCGGCGTGCGAGAGCGATGTGGTCATCGTCACAGCCAAGCAGTCCGGGTGGTCCCCGGTACAGCCCCGTCGTCGGGCCTCCGGAGGCAACGAACAGGCAACGTATCCTGTGTCACAGTCCCGGTGAACTGGCGGACGAGGAGGGATGCCCGATGAGCACCTCGCAGGACACCAGGCTGGCCGCGGGGGACTACCCGCTGTCGGTCAACCGACCGGAGCTGCTCCGGACCCCGACCGGCAAGCCGATCACCGCGCTGACGATGGACGCGGTGCTGTCGGGGGAGCTGTCGGCCGAGGACCTGCGGATCGCCCCGGAGACGCTGGAGCTGCAGGCCCAGCTGGCCGACGCGAGCAACCGCCCGCAGCTGGCGATGAACTTCCGGCGGGCGGCGGAGATGTGCGCGATCCCCGACGCCGAGGTGCTCGGGATGTACAACGCGCTGCGCCCGCGCGCCTCCACCGCCGATCAGCTGGCCTCCATGGCCGATCGGCTGGAGGGGACCTGGTCGGCGCCCGTCTGCGCGGCCCTCGTCCGGGAGGCGGCCGAGGTCTACGCCCGCCGCGACCTGCTCGCCCGGCCCGCCGCCGGGTCCGAGGACTGAGAGGACACGCCCATGACCACCACCCAGCCGCGGCGCTCGCCCGAGCCACGGCACTCGCTGCGCACCGACGTCCTCGAGGCGCGGCCGGTCAACCTCGACGGGTTCGTCGAGGAGTGGCCCGAGAAGGGCCTCGTCGCGATGGAGAGCGCGTACGACCCGGCGCCCAGCGTGCGGGTCGAGGACGGGCGCATCGTCGAGCTGGACGGCAGGCAGCGCGCCGACTTCGACTTCATGGACACCTTCATCGCCGACCACGCCATCGACGTGGCCTCGGCCGAGGAGTCCAACGCCCTCCCCTCCGCCGAGATCGCCCGGATGCTGATCGACCCCCGTGCCTCCCGGGACGACGTCCTCGCGGTCACCCGGGGCCTGACCCCGGCGAAGGTGCTCGACGTCCTCAAGCTGATGAACGTCGTCGAGATCATGCAGGGGATGCAGAAGATGCGGGCCCGGCGGACGCCGGCCAACCAAGCGCACTCCACCAGCGCCCGGGACAACCCCGTCCAGGTCGCCGCCGACGCGGCGGAGGGCGCGTTGCGCGGCTTCGCCGAGCTGGAGACGACGCTGGGCGTGCTGCGCTACGCACCGCTGGTGGCCATCGCGCTGCAGGTCGGTGCCCAGGTCGGGCGCGGGGGCGTGCTGACCCAGTGCGCGCTGGAGGAGGCCACCGAGCTCGAGCTCGGCATGCGCGGCATCACCGCCTACGCCGAGACGATCTCCATCTACGGCACCGAGTCGGTGTTCATCGACGGGGACGACACCCCCTGGTCCAAGGCGTTCCTCGCCTCCGCCTATGCCTCCCGCGGGATCAAGATGCGCTTCACCTCCGGCACCGGGTCGGAGGTGCAGATGGGCAACGCCGAGGGCAAGTCGATGCTCTACCTGGAGATCCGCTGCATCCTGATGGCCAAGGGCGCGGGGGTGCAAGGGCTGCAGAACGGCTCGATCAGCTGCATCGGGGTGCCCGGTGCCGTGCCGGGCGGGCTGCGTGCGGTGGCCGCGGAGAACCTGGTCGCCAGCATGATGGACCTGGAGTGCGCCTCCGGGAACGACCAGTCCTTCTCGCACTCGGCGATGCGCCGGACCGCCCGGATGATGCCGCAGCTGCTGCCCGGCACCGACTTCGTCTGCTCGGGCTTCTCGGCGGTGCCGAACGCGGACAACATGTTCGCCGGGTCGAACTTCGACACCGAGGACTACGACGACTGGAACACCATCCAGCGCGACTTCCAGGTCGACGGCGGGCTGCGGCACGTGCGCGAGGACGAGATCCTGCTGGCTCGGAGCAAGGCGGCCCGCGCCCTCCAGGCACTGTTCGCGTACCTCGACCTGCCGGCCGTCACCGACGAGGAGGTGGAGGCGGCGACCTACGCCAACTCCTCCGCCGACTACCCCTTCCGGGACGTGCTGGCCGACCTCAAGGGCGCCCAGGCGGTCATGGACCGCGGCATCACCGGCCTCGACATCGTCAAGGGGCTGGAGGCGAGCGGCTTCCACGACGTCGCCGAGAACCTGCTGACCGTGCTGCGCCAGCGGGTGTCCGGTGACCTGCTGCAGACCTCCGCCGTCCTCACCGCCGACTTCACCCCGCTGTCGGCCATCAACGACCCGAACGACTACGCCGGCCCCGGCACCGGCTACCGCCTGCAGGGAGAACGCTGGGCGGAGCTGAAGAAGCTCCGGCACGTCACGTCGGCGACGGACCCCGAGACCGAGGTCGGCTGACCATGACGCTCTCCACGTCCACCCGCACCGTCAGCCTCCGCGAGCGGTCCCCGGCGACCCGCGGGACCCGGCCCGACGAGGTGGTGATCGCCGTGTCCCCGGCCTTCGCGGGGCACTTCACCAAGACGATCGTCGACGTCCCGCACGCCGAGGTGCTGCGCCAGCTGATGGCCGGCATCGAGGAGCAGGGAGTGGGCGTCCGGCTGGTCCGGGTCCGGGACACCGCGGACCTGGCGGCCATCGCGCACATCGGGGCCAAGCTCTCCGGCTCCGGCATCTCCGTCGGGATCCTGTCCCGCGGGACGACGATGATCCACCAGAAGGACCTCGCCCGGCTGAGCAACCTGGAGCTGTTCCCGCAGTCGCCGCTGCTGGACCCGGCGGTGTTCCGGATGATCGGCTCCAACGCCGCGCAGTACGCCAAGGGGGAGTCCCCCCAGCCGGTGCCCACGCGCAACGACCAGATGGCCAGACCGCGCTGGCAGGCGAAGGCCGCGCTCCTGCACCTCAAGGAGTTCGAGTGCATCGCGGCAGGCAAGGGCCCGGTGGAGGTCGAGGCCGTGTTCGAGCTGACCGACGCGGGCTGAGGTGGGTGCGCCCGGCCACGACCCGTCGTCGGCCCGGCTGGTGGTCGGCGTCGACATCGGCAACTCGACGACCGAGGCGTGCCTGGCCGAGCTCGCCCCGGACGGGTCGCTGACGTACCTGGGCGCCGACCTGACCCGGACCACCGGGGTCAAGGGCACGCCGGACAACACCGTCGGCGCGCTCCGGGTGGTCCGCGACGTGCTGGCCCGGGCCGGCCGACGCCCCGACGAGGTGCACACCGTGCTGCTCAACGAGGCGACCCCGGTGATCAGCGGCCTGGCGATGGAGACCATCACCGAGACGATCATCACCGAGTCCACGATGATCGGGCACAACCCGACCACCCCGGGTGGCGTGGGGCTCGCCGTCGGCACCACCGTGTCGATCGCCGACCTCACCGCACAGCCGCCGGGCGAGCCGGTGGTCTGCGTGGTCCCGGCCGGATGGGACTTCGACGACGTGGCGCGGGTGGTCAACGCCGCCGTCGCCGGTGGGGTGGCGGTGGTGGCCGCCGTCCTCGCCGGGGACGACGCCGTGCTGGTCACCAACCGGCTGGACCGGGCGGTGCCCGTCGTCGACGAGGTGCGGGCGGTCGAGAAGGTGCCGCTGGGCATGCTGGCCGCGGTCGAGGTGGCCGCGCCGGGGCGGACCATCCGCACCCTGTCGGACTCCTACGGGCTGGCCTCGGTGTTCGGCCTCGACCCGGACCAGACCCGGGCGGTCTCGCCGGTCGCGCGTGCGCTCACCGGGAACCGTTCGGCGGTGGTGGTGCGCACCCCGTCCGGTGACGTCACCGATCGGCGGATCCCGGTGGGCGAGCTGGTGCTGCGCGGGGCGGGGAGGGAGCTCCGCGTCGACGTCGACGCCGGGGCCGAGGCGATCATGGCCACCGTCGCCCGGCTGCAACCGCTCGACGACGTGCACGGGGAACCCGGCACCCACGTCGGCGGGATGCTCGCCCAGGTCCGCGACACCATGTCCGACGTGCTGCACGGCGCCGACGGATCGGCGCAGCCGGCGTCCGAGATCGCCATCCGCGACGTCCTGGCGGTCGACACGTTCGTCCCGGCCGAGGTGCGCGGGGGACTGGCCGGTGAGATCGCGCTGGAGAACGCCGTCGCGCTCGCGGCGATGGTGCGGACCAGCCGCAGCCGCATGCAGCTGGTCGCCGACCAGGTGTCCGCGGAGCTCGGGGCGCGGGCGGAGATCGGCGGTGTCGAGGGGGAGATGGCCGTGGGCGGGGCGCTGACCACCCCCGGCGTCGACCGGCCGGTCGCCGTCCTGGACCTGGGTGGCGGGTCGACCGACGCCGCGCTGATGACCGTGGACGGCGTGTGCACCGCCGTCCACGTGGCCGGCGCCGGGGAGCTGGTCACCAAGCTGATCGACTCCGAGCTGGCGCTGGGTGACCGGGAGGTCGCCGAGGGCGTGAAGTGGCACCCGCTGGCCAAGGTGGAGAGCTTCTTCCACCTGCGGCACGAGGACGGCACCGTCCAGTTCTTCGACCAGCCGTTCCCGCCGCACGTGTTCGCCCGAGTCGTGGTGCTCACCCCGGACGGCCCGGTGCCCGTCGAGACCCGGCACGGCCTCGACCACGTCCGCCGGGTCCGCCGGGCGGCGAAGAGCCGGGTGTTCGTGGTCAACGCCGTCCGGGCGCTGCGGCAGGTCGCGCCGGGTGGCGACCTCCGGGCCCTGGACTTCGTGGTGCTGCTGGGCGGCTCGGCGCTGGACTTCGAGATCCCCGAGCTGATCGCCGACGAGCTCGCGCCCTACGGCATCGTCTGCGGGACGGGCAACGTGCTGGGCACCCAGGGCCCGCGCAACGCGGTCGCGTCCGGGCTGGTCCGGGCGCACGCAGCTGCGTCGTCGCCGTGCCCGGCCGGGTGACCGACGCCCGGCAGCGGCCGGCCGTGGTGGTCCACCGTTCCCCCGGCGCACCGGCTGCGGTGCTGCGCGAGGTCTGCGCCGGCGCGGAGGAGGAGGGGGTGCCCACCGAGCTCGTCGACGTCCCGGATCAGCCGGAGGACGCCGTCGGGCTGGCGCACGCGGCCGCCCTCGACTCCCCGCTGGAGGTCGGCGTCGGCGTCGATGCCGCAGGTGCAGTCGCGGTGCACCACGGCAAGCTGCCCGCCCACCGCCCGGCGACGACGACCGGCCCGGACGCCGGACCCCGGGACTGGCGCCGGACCGGCCGGACCGCGGCCCGGATCGTCAAGGGCCTGCCGCTGGGCTGACCGCGGCTAGAGGTACTGGCCTCCGCCGGGCCGGTGCTCCTGGGCCGGCGCACCCGGGGG
>NZ_JAAKGN010000009.1:0-58329 GCF_011039295.1 Modestobacter sp. KNN46-3
AAGAACCCCAGGATGACGACGGCCCCGATGAGCGAGCCGAGTTCGGGCTTGACCATCAGCCGGCGCCACGGACCGACCCGGGCGACGCGTTCGTCCGCGCGGGCCGGCCCGTCGACGGGCGCCTCCCGGGTCGCGCTCAGCGGGTCCCTGCCGAGGCGAGGTCGGCGATCTCGTCGACGTTCTCGGCGTCGACGATCCCCGGGCCGGTCAGCACCGCCTGGCCGCCGCCGACGGTGTTGAGGTTCTCCGCGTACAGCTTGAGCATCACGATGGGCAGGTAGCCCTGCTCGTACTGCTGCTGGTCGACGGCGAAGGAGATCGTGCCGTCCTGGATGGCGGAGATGACGTCGGCGTTGAGGTCGAAGGTGGCGATCGCGGCGTCGGAGCCGGCGTCGGCGGCGGCCGAGGCGGCCACCGAGGCGACGGCGGAGTTCAGCGTCAGCACGGCGTCGATCGAGGGGTTGCTCTGCAGCTGCGAGGTGATCGTCGACTGGGCCGCCTGCAGGTCGTTGATGTCCACCTGCAGCAGCTGCACGTCGCTGCCCAGCCCCTGGGAGGCGCCGTCGCACCGCTGCTCGAGGCCGATGTTGCCCGCCTCGTGCACCACGCACAGCACGTTCGTCGCGCCGTCCTGGGCCAGCCGCTGCCCGGCGCCGACGCCGGCGATCGTCTCGTCCTGCCCGACGTGCCCGATCGCGCCGAACTCGGCGGAACGCTCGGCGCCGGAGTTGATCGTCACCACCGGGATGCCTGCCTCCGTCGCGGCGCTGATCGAGTCCTCGAGCGCGTCGGGGTTGGCCATGGAGACCACGATGCCGTCGACGTCCTGGTTGACCGCGGCCTCGATCAGCTGGGACTGCCGCTGCGGGTCGCCGTCGCTCTGGTAGTCCACACCGACGCCGAGGTCCTCCCCGGCGGCCTCGGCGCCGTTCTGCACCACGTCCCAGAAGGCGTCACCGGCCGCCCCGTGGGTGACGACGGCGAAGTCGAGGTCACCGGAGGCGGCCGTGCCACCGCCGTCCCCGCCCTCGTCGCCACCGCCGGAGTTCTCCGTGGAGCAGGCGCTCAGCAACAGGGGTGCCGCCAGGGCGAGTGCGAGCAGCCGCTTGGATCGAGCCATCGTGTGCGTGTCCTCCTGTGTGGCGGCGCTGCGATGCCCCGCTGGTGTCCTCCACCGGTCGGCCCCGACTCGGGCCACCCAGAGGAGTGTGCGGCACCGGGGTCGGCCGGCGCCTGTGGTCCACCTCTGATCATGCCCGCCGCGGCAGGCGGACACGGCACGGACCTCCTCGACGAGACCCGGTCGTTGCCGTTGCGCCGTCCGCGGAGCGGCGACAGCGCCCCCGCGGGGGCGCGCGCACGCGGCGGACAGGCCCGCGGCTGCCTAGGCTGCAGGTCGTGGACGTGATGGGCTCCGGGCACGAACAGGTCGTCTTCTGCTCCGACCCCGGGTCGGGGCTGCGCGCGGTGATCGCGGTCTACTCCACCGCGCTCGGCCCGGCGCTCGGCGGCACCCGCTTCTTCCCCTACGCCTCCGAGGAGGCCGCGGTGGCCGACGCGCTCGCGCTGTCGAAGGCGATGGCCTACAAGAACAGCCTGGCCGGCCTCGACCTGGGCGGCGGCAAGGCGGTCATCATCGGGGATCCGCACACCGACAAGACCGAGGCGCTGCTGCGCGCCTACGGGCGCTTCGTCGAGAGCCTCGGCGGGCGGTACCTCACCGCGTGCGACGTCGGCACCTACAACGCCGACCTGGACGTCGTGGCCCGGGAGACCCGCTTCGCCCACGGCCGGTCCGAGGCCTTCGGCGGCTGCGGCGACTCCTCGGTGCTCACCGCCTTCGGCGTCTTCCAGGGGATGCGCGCCGCGGCCCAGCACCGCTGGGGCTCCCCGACGCTGGCCGGCCGCACCGTCGCGGTCGCCGGGGTGGGCAAGGTGGGCAGCTGGCTGGTCGACCGGCTGATCGCCGACGGCGCGTCCGTCGTCGTCACCGACGTCGACCCGGCCGCGGTCGCCCGGGTCCGGGCCCGGCACTCCGCGGTGCAGGCGGTCGCCGACACCGCGACCCTGGTGCGCACGCCGCACGACGTCTACGCCCCCTGCGCCCTCGGTGGCGCCCTGGACGACGAGACCGTCGCCGTGCTGCCCGCCGAGATCGTCTGTGGCGGGGCGAACAACCAGCTGGCCCACGAGGGCACCGCCGAGCTGCTGCGCGGCCGGGGCGTCCTCTATGCCCCCGACTACCTGGTGAACGCCGGCGGCGTGATCCAGGTCGAGGACGAGCGGCACGGGTTCTCCTTCCCCCGGGCCGAGTCGAAGGCGACCTCGATCTTCGACGTCGCGCTGCGGGTCTTCGCCGCGGCCGATGCCGAGGGCGTCTCCCCGGCCGTGGCCGCCGACCGACTCGCCGAGGAGCGGATGAGCTCGGTGGGGCGACTGGCGACCATCCGACTGCCCCGATGACCGGCTCCTGCAGCCGAAACGGGTGAGACCCCGGTCACATCCACCTCCGGATGGGGCAGCCGGGGGGTGGGCTGCGTGCCCGTGACCGATCCGTGTCGTAAGCTCGGCCAAGGACACAGTCACTCAGTCGGGGTCGCCACACGGGCCGTCCAGCCCAGTGCTGGAGACGACCCGCACTCCGTCACGAGGGGGTCGAGCCATGGGGCGCGGCCGAGCGAAGGCCAAGCAGACACGCGTGGCCCGTGAGCTCAAGTACAGCTCACCCAACACCGACCTCACTGCCCTCCAGCGCGAACTGGCTGGACAGCCGTCGTCGTTCCCCTCCCGGGGGCCGAAGGACGACGACGAGGACGACACGCACGTCGGGAGCTGGTCGCAGGACGACGAAGATGACGACTGGGCTGCCAGCCGCTGAACCGGCGACCCAGCCCTCTGTAGCACGGCGACACCGCTCCTCCTCCGGGGGGAGCGGTGTCGCCGTGCGTCCCGACCCCCGGCAGGTCCCGCCGCGAGCGAGCGGTGGGAGCCGGGGGCCCTCCGTCAGCGGTAGGAGCTGACCAGCCGCGCCGAGGCGTCTCCGTCGTGCGGCCCGACCGTGCCGGCCACCCAGGCCGGGACGCCGCGGGCGAGGAGCAGCTCGACCGCCCGGTCCGCGTGCTCGGGTGCGACCGCGGCCACCATGCCGACGCCGCAGTTGAAGGCCCGCTCGGACTCCGCGCGCGGCACCCCGTGCTCCTCCAGCAGCCGCACCACCGCGGGCAGCGCCCAGGTGCTCCGGTCCAGCACCGCCTCCAGCCCGGCCGGGACGACGCGGACCGTGTTGCCGGCCAGCCCGCCACCGGTGATGTGGGCGAAGGCGTGCACCGTCTCCACGCCCAGCTGCTCGACCAGCGCGAGGCAGTCCCGGGCGTAGATCCGGGTGGGCTCGAGGAGCTCGTCCCCGAGCGGGCGGCCGAGGCCGGCCGGGGTGCCGGTGAGGTCCAGCCCCGCCCGGTCGATGACCCGGCGCACCAGCGAGTAGCCGTTGGAGTGCAGCCCGGACGAGGCCATGGCGACGACGACGTCACCGGCCCGCACCCGCTCCGGCCCCAGCACCGCATCGGCCTCGACGACCCCGACCGCGGTGGCGGCCAGGTCGTAGTCGTCGGCACCCATGAGGTCGCCGTGCTCGGCGGTCTCCCCGCCGACCAGCGCGGCTCCGGCCTGCGTGCAGCCGTCGGCGATCCCGGTGACGATGGCGGCGATCCGCTCCGGCACGACCCGACCGCAGGCGACGTAGTCCTGCAGGAACAGCGGCTCGGCGCCGCAGGCGACCAGGTCGTCGACGACCATGGCGACCAGGTCGATCCCGACGGTGTCGTGCCGGTCCAGGGCCCGGGCCAGCGCGATCTTGGTGCCCACGCCGTCGGTCGAGGAGGCGAGCAGCGGCTTGCGGTACTTGGCGGTGTCCAGGGCGAACAGCCCGGCGAACCCGCCCAGGCCACCGACGACCTCCGGACGGTTGGTCTTCTCCACCGCGGCGCGCATCAGGGTGACCGCTCGCTCGCCGGCGTCGATGTCGACCCCGGAGGCGGCGTAGGTCAGATCGCCCTCGTGGGTCGTCACGGCCGGCTCAGCGCGTCGTCGGCACCGCCGGGGACCATCGGGCTGCCGGCCTGCTGGCCGGTCCACCCGGTGACCGCGGAGGCATCCTCGGTCAGCGCCCGGCGGCCGATGCCCTCGAGCAGGTGCTTGCCCAGCACCTCCGGCTGGCCCAGGGCGATCGGGTACTCGCCGGTGAAGCAGGCCGTGCACAGCCGGTTGGCCGGCTGCTCGGTGGCCGCGATCAGCCCCTGCTCGGAGACGTAGCCCAGCGAGTCGGCGTTGATCGAGGCGCGCACGCCGTCGACGTCCAGCCCGTTGGCGACCAGCTCGGCGCGGCTGGCGAAGTCGATGCCGTAGAAACAGGGCCACTTCACCGGCGGCGAGGCGATCCGCACGTGCACCTCGAGCGCACCGGCCTCGCGGAGCATCCGGATCAGCGCGCGCTGGGTGTTGCCGCGCACGATCGAGTCGTCGACGACCACCAGACGCTTGCCGCGGATGACGTCGCGCAGCGGGTTGAGCTTCAGCCGGATGCCCAGCTGCCGGATCGTCTGGCTGGGCTGGATGAAGGTGCGCCCGACGTAGGAGTTCTTGACCAGGCCCAGCCCGTAGGGGATCCCCGAGGCCTCGGCGTACCCGACCGCGGCCGGCGTGCCCGACTCGGGCACCGGGATGACGAGGTCGGCCTCGACCGGGTGCTCCTTGGCCAGCCGGCGGCCGATCTCGACCCGAGCCGCGTGCACGCCGCGGCCGGAGATCGTGGTGTCCGGCCGGGCGAGGTAGACGTACTCGAAGACGCAGCCCTTGGGGTCGGCGACGGCGAAGTGCTGACTGCGCAGCCCGTCCTCGTCGATGGCGATCAGCTCACCGGGCTCGACCTCTCGGACGAACGAGGCACCGCAGATGTCCAGCGCCGCCGTCTCGCTGGCGACGACCCAGCCCCGCTCCAGCCGGCCGAGGACCAGCGGCCGCACGCCCTGTGGGTCACGCGCGGCGTAGAGGGTGTCCTCGTCCATGAAGGTGAAGCTGAACGCCCCCCGCAGGCGCGGGAGCACCTCCATCGCCGCCGCCTCGACCGACATGTCGGGCTTGGCCGCGATCAGCGAGGTGACCAGGTCGGAGTCGTTGGTCGCGACGAACGCCCCGGCCACGCCCTCGTCGGCCGCAGCACTGGCCAGCTCGGCGGTGTTCACCAGGTTGCCGTTGTGGCACAGCGCCAGCCCGGTGCCCGCCCCGGTGGTGCGGAACGTCGGCTGGGCGTTCTCCCAGGTGGAGGCCCCAGTGGTGGAGTACCGGGCGTGGCCGACGGCGATGTGACCACGGAGGCTGCCGAGCGTCGGCTCGTCGAACACCTGGCTGACCAGGCCGAGGTCCTTGTAGACCACGACGGAGGAGCCGTCGGACACCGCGATGCCGGCCGCCTCCTGACCGCGGTGCTGGAGGGCGTACAGGCCGAAGTAGGTCAGCTTGGCGACCTCCTCCCCCGGGGCCCAGACCCCGAAGACGCCACAGGCGTCCTGGGGACCAGGAGATTGGGGGTCGAGGTCGTGCGTCAGCCGTCCATCACCGCGAGGCACAGGTGCGAGCGTACCGGCTGCGCCGTCCCCTCCCGGGTGGGACCGCTCACTCGGGAGGGGACGGCGGAGGACCGGCTAGGAGATGTTGCCCAGCTCGGCGTGGATCGTGGTGTCGTCGCCGTGACCGGTCCTGACCACCGTGTCACCGTGCAGCGTCATCAGCCGGTCGGTGATCGACCGCAGGATCGTCGGCTTGTCGCTGAACGACCGCCCGGTGGCGCCAGGGCCACCGCAGAACAGCGTGTCGCCGGTGAAGACGGTGCGCAGGTCCGGCGCGTGCAGGCAGGTGCTGCCCGGGGAGTGCCCGGGGGTGTGCAGCGCGTGCAGCTGCACGTCGCCCACGCCGAACCGGGTGCCCTCGACCAGGTCGTGGTCGGGCTCGGTGTCGGGGTGGACGACGTCCCAGAGCATCCGGTCTGCGGGGTTGAGCCAGATCGGTGCCCCGGTGGCCTCACGCAGGGCGACCGCCGCGGTGATGTGGTCGTTGTGCCCGTGGGTGAGCACGATCCCGGTCACCCGGCGGCCGCCGATCGCCTCGACGATGGGGGCGGCGTCGTGCGGCGCGTCGATGACGAGCACCTCGTCGTCGTCCCCGACCAGCCAGACGTTGTTGTCGACGTCGAAGTCCTGCCCGTCGAGGCTGAAGACCCCGCTGACGACAGCCTGCTCGACCCGGGCCCTCACTGGCCGGCCCCCTCGAACACGACCACGGAGCGCAGCACCTCACCGGCGTGCATCTTGTCGAAGGCCGCCTCGACGTCCTCGATCCCGATCGTCTCGCTGACGAACGCGTCGAGGTCGAACCGGCCCTGCAGGTACAGGTCGATCAGCATCGGGAAGTCCCGGCTGGGCAGGCAGTCGCCGTACCAGGAGGACTTGAGCGCGCCACCGCGGCCGAAGACCTCGATCAGCGGCAGCTCGATCGTCATCGTCGGGTTCGGCACACCGACCAGGACGACGGTGCCGGCCAGGTCGCGGGCGTTGAACGCCTGCTCGTAGACCGCCGGGTGCCCGACGGCGTCGATCGCCACGTCGACCCCGAACCCGCCGGTGAGCGCCTTGATGGCCTCCACCGCGTCGGTCTCGGAGGAGTTGACCGTGTGCGTGGCGCCCATGCCCTTGGCCCACTCGAGCTTCTTGTCGTCGATGTCGACGGCGATGATCGTGCCCGCGCCGGCGAGCCGGGAGCCGGCGATCGCGGCGTCACCGACGCCACCGCAGCCGAAGACGGCGACCGAGTCGCCGCGGCCCACCCCGCCGGTGTTGATCGCCGCACCCACACCGGCCATCACGCCGCAGCCCAGCAGCCCGGCCGCGGTCGGCTTCGCCGCGGGGTCGACCTTCGTGCACTGCCCGGAGTGGACCAGCGTCTTCTCGGCGAACGCACCGATCCCCAGCGCCGGGGAGAGCTCGGTGCCGTCGGCCAGCGTCATCTTCTGCGCGGCGTTGTGGGTGTTGAAGCAGTACCAGGGCTTGCCCTTGGCGCAGGCCCGGCACTCCCCGCACACCGCGCGCCAGTTCAGCACCACGTAGTCGCCGACGGCCACGTTGGTGACGCCCTCGCCGACCGCGGAGACCAGGCCGGCCGCCTCGTGGCCCAGCAGGAACGGGAACTCGTCGTTGATCCCGCCCTCCCGGTAGTGCAGGTCGGTGTGGCAGACCCCGCACGCCTGGACGTCGACCACCGCCTCACCCGGCCCCGGGTCGGGGACGATGATCGTCTCGATGGTGACCGGAGCACCCTTGCTCAGGGCGACGACGCCCTTGACCTCGTACGGCATGTCGCCAGCCTAGGGAACGGGACGGCCGTTCCGCTCCCCGCTCCCGCACCGTGGAAACGGCGGTTGTGCGTGCAACGAATTGGTCTCAGCCTCACCCGGCTGGGGTTCGCCGTGCAGCCGGAATCGTCACAGCGTCGTACGGTGCCCTCGGCCGCGACCTGTGTCACACCTGTGAACGGGCCGCGACCGGGTTGCGTCCGCCGGGCGCGCCGTTCCCGTACCTCGGAGGTCGTTCCGTGGCACTACCCAGCTTCCTGGCCCGGGAGCGCATCATCGCTCGTCCGGGCTTCAACCGCTGGCTCATCCCGCCAGCCGCGCTCGCCGTGCACCTGTGCATCGGCCAGGCCTACGCGACCAGCGTCTACAAGGCCGCGCTCGTCTCGCACTTCGACTCCAGCCTGACCGCGATCGGCATCATCTTCTCGATTGCCATCGTCATGCTCGGCCTCTCCGCCGCCGTCTTCGGCACCTGGGTCGACCGGAACGGCCCGCGTGCCGCCATGTTCACCGCCGCGTGCTTCTGGTCCGCCGGCTTCCTGGTTGGCGCCCTCGGCATCTCCACCGAGCAGCTGTGGCTGGTCTACCTCGGTTACGGCGTCCTCGGCGGCATCGGGCTGGGCATCGGCTACATCTCCCCGGTCTCCACGCTGATCAAGTGGTTCCCGGACCGGCCGGGCCTGGCCACCGGCATGGCGATCATGGGCTTCGGTGGTGGCGCGCTCATCGCCTCGCCGCTGTCCCGCCAGCTGATGAACTGGTACGACCCGACCTACGACGGCACCATCGGCACCACGCCCACGGGCGCGGCCGTCGCCCAGCTGTTCGTCACGCTGGGCATCGTCTACCTGGCCTTCATGATGTTCGGCGCCTTCATCATCCGCGTCCCTGCACCCGACTGGCGCCCCGACGGCTTCGACCCGTCCACGGTCAAGGCCAAGTCCCTGGTGACGACGGAGAACGTCTCCGCCAACAACGCCATCAAGACCCCGCAGTTCTGGCTGCTCTGGACGGTGCTGTTCTGCAACGTCACCGCCGGCATCGGCATCCTCGAGCAGGCCGCGCCGATGATCCAGGACTTCTTCCGCAACGGGGAGACCTCTGCGGTCGCCGCGGCGACCGCGGCCGGCTTCGTCGGGCTGCTCTCGCTGTTCAACATGGGCGGCCGGTTCGTGTGGTCCAGCACCTCGGACTACATCGGCCGCAAGCCGATCTACATGGTGTACCTGGGCGTCGGCCTGGTGCTGTACGTCCTGCTGGCCACCGTCGGCAGCACCGCCACCTGGGTCTTCGTCATCCTCGCCGCGATCATCATCTCGTTCTACGGCGGTGGCTTCGCCACGGTCCCGGCCTACCTGCGGGACCTCTTCGGGACCTACCAGGTCGGCGCGATCCACGGTCGGCTGCTGACCGCCTGGGCGGCTGCCGGCATCGCCGGCCCGCTGATCATCAACGGCGTCCTCGACGCCCGCGGCACGCCGGGTCAGCTCACCGCCGGTGACTACCGTCCGGCGCTGTTCATCATGGTCGGTCTGCTGGCCGTCGGCTTCGTCGCCAACCTGCTGATCAAGCCGGTCGCCGAGAAGTGGTTCGAGCCGAAGGACACCGACGCCCCCACCACCGCGTCCACCACCGGAGATCGGAGCCTCTCGCGATGAGCACCTCACAGCGCACCGGTGACCAGCAGGCCACCACGCACACCCCGACCGGTCTCGTCGCCTTCGCCTGGGCCCTGGTCGGCGTCCCCCTGGCCTACGGGCTGTACAACACGGTGAAGGCGGCCAGCGCGCTCTTCGGCGGCTGACCCACCCGCACCACGCAGCACAGCGCCCCTCCTGCCACCGGCAGGAGGGGCGCTGTCGTTGGGGCCACCCGCACCCACAGTCGGTCATCGGCGGACGGCGGCGCCCATCGGCGTGGCGGGCTGCCGGCCGCCGATGATCAACCCGGGGAGGGATGCGGCCCGGAGGCTCGGACCGGGCGCAGCGGGAGGTGCTCGGAGAGGTCGGCGCGGTTGCCGCTGGCGCTGACCCGCCCCTCCCCCACCGCCTCGGCCCAGGAGAGCGCGCCGGTCGCCAGCCGCAGCCAGGTCGCGGCGTCGGTCTCGACCACGTTCGGCGGGGTGCCGCGGGTGTGCCGCGGCCCGGGCACGCACTGCACCGCCACGAACGGCGGCACCCGCAGTTCGACCGAGCGCCCGGGCACGTGCTGGGCCAGCCAGCGCGCCGAGGTCTTCACCGCAGCCCCCAGCACCGCGCGGGGCGGCTGCTCGGCCTCCCCGGCCAGCCAGCCGGCCGTGGGGGCGAGCGCCGCCCGCAGGTCCTCGGCCGAGATCGGCGCGACCCCGGCCATCAGCGCGGGACCGGGACCAGCACAGCGGACACGAGGTCAGCTCGTCGGGACGGTGCCCGCCGGGACGGTGCCCACCGCGACCTCCGGGCTGCCGAACAGCGCCGGCAGGGTCGCCGTCCACGCCGCCCGCAGCTCGGCCAGCGGCAGCTCCAGCAGACCGTCCAGCACCAGGGCGTCGCCGCCCGTCGTCCCGAGCTCGGTGACCGGCACGCCCGCCGCCTCGGCCACTGCCCGCACCGCGGCGGGGTCGGCGGTGGTGACCACGACGCGGGCCACCGACTCGCCGAACAGCGCCGCCGTCGGGTCGCCGGTCACGTTCAGCCGGGCGCCGGTGCCGTACCGCAGCGCCGACTCGGTGAGCGCCTGCGCCAACCCGCCGTCGGCCAGGTCGTGCGCCGAGCTGACCAGCCCGTCGGCCGCCAGGGAGGTGAGCACCTCGCCCAGCGAGCGCTCGGCGGCCAGGTCCAGCCGGGGCGGCAGCCCGCCCAGGTGGCCGTGGACGACCGCGGCCCAGGCCGAGCCACCGAGCTCCGGCCGGGTCTCCCCCAGCAGCAGCACGGACTCGCCGTCGGTCCGCCAGCCGGTGGGCACCCGGCGGGTGACGTCGGCGTGCACGCCCAGCACCCCGATCACCGGGGTCGGGTTGATCGCGACGTCACCGGTCTGGTTGTAGAGGCTCACGTTGCCGCCGGTGACCGGCAGGCCGAGCTCGCGGCAGCCGTCGGCCAGGCCGCGGACGGCCTCGGCGAACTGCCACATCACCTCGGGGTTCTCCGGGGAGCCGAAGTTCAGGCAGTTGGTGACCGCCAGCGGCTTCGCGCCGGAGACGGCGACGTTGCGGTAGGCCTCGGCCAGGTTCAGCTGGGCGCCGGTGTAGGGGTCCAGCCGGGCGTAGCGGGCGTTGCCGTCCAGTGAGAGCGCGATGCCCAGGTTGCTGGACTCGTCGATCCGCAGGACGCCGGCGTCCTCGGGCTGGGCGAGCACGGTGTTGCCCCGCACGTAGCGGTCGTACTGCTCGGTGACCCAGCTCTTGTCCGCGCCGTCCGGGCTGGAGACGACGGCGAGCCAGTCGGCCCGCAGGTCGGCCGAGGACGACGGCGGGGTGTCGGCCTGCAGCGCGTCCAGGTCGGCCGGGCGGGACATCGGTCGCTCGTAGCGCGGCCCCTCCAGGGCGACCGTGCGCGGCGGGACGTCGATGATCCGCTCGCCGTGCCAGTCGATGGTGAGCCGGTCCCCGTCGGTGACCTCACCGATGACGGTGGCCAGCACGTCCCACTTGGCGCAGACCGCGAGGAAGGCCTCCACCTTGTCCGGCTCGACGATCGCGCACATCCGCTCCTGCGACTCGCTCATCAGGATCTCGGCGGGGGTGAGCGTCGAGTCCCGCAGCGGGACGGCGTCCAGGTCGATCGCCATGCCACCCGAGCCGGCCGCGGCGAGCTCGCTGGTGGCGCAGGAGATGCCGGCCCCGCCGAGGTCCTGGATGCCGGTGACCAGGCCGGCGGCGAAGATCTCCAGGCAGGCCTCGATCAGCAGCTTCTCGGTGAACGGGTCGCCGACCTGGACGGCGGGGCGCTTGGCCGGGCCCTCGGCGTCGAAGGTCTCGCTGGCCAGCACCGAGACGCCGCCGATGCCGTCGCCGCCGGTGCGGGCCCCGAAGAGGACCACCTTGTTGCCGACCCCCTCGGCCTTGGCGAGCTGCAGCTCCTCGTGCCGCAGCACGCCGACGCAGAGCGCGTTGACCAGCGGGTTGCCGGCGTAGCAGTCGTCGAAGAGCAGCTCGCCGCCGATGTTGGGCAGGCCCAGGCAGTTGCCGTAGCCGCCGACCCCGGCGACCACGCCGGGCAGCACCCGGGCGGTGTCGGGGGCGTCGGCGCGACCGAAGCGCAGCGAGTCCATGACGGCGATCGGGCGGGCGCCCATGGTGAGGATGTCGCGGACGATGCCGCCGACCCCGGTGGCCGCGCCCTGGTAGGGCTCGACGTAGCTCGGGTGGTTGTGCGACTCGACCTTGAAGGTGACCGCGTAGCCCTCGCCGACGTCGACCACGCCGGCGTTCTCGCCCATGCCGACCAGCAGGGCGTCGCTCTTCGGCAGGTCACCGAAGCGGCGCAGGTGCACCTTGGAGGACTTGTAGGAGCAGTGCTCGCTCCACATCACCGAGTACATCGCCAGCTCGGCCGTGGTCGGCCGGCGCCCGAGGATCTCCCGGATCCGGGCGTACTCGTCGTCCTTCAGCCCCAGCTCGGCGTAGGGCTGCGCGTCGTCGGGCTGCTCGGTGGCGAGCGTGACGGTGTCCAGCCGGTTCGTCCGGCCCGGGGCGGTGTCGAGCTCGGAGAGGCCCTCGGTGGCGCTCACGCGGCGACCACCAGGGCGGAGAGGACCGAGGTGAAGAAGCCCAGGCCGTCGACCGACGGGCCGGTGAGCTCCTCGACCGCGTGCTCCGGGTGCGGCATCAGCCCGACCACCCGGCCGTCGGCGCTGGTGACCCCGGCGATGTCGCGGGAGCTGCCGTTGGGGTTGCCGTCGACGTAGCGCACCACCACCCTGCCCTCGCCCTCCAGCCGGTCCAGCTCGGCCGGTGCCGCCACGTAGCGACCCTCGCCGTTCTTCACCGGGACGACGATCCGCTGGCCCTGCTCGAACGACGACGTCCACGCGGTGTCGGCGCGCTCGACCAGCAGCCCCTGGTCACGGTTGCGGAAGTGCAGGTGGCCGTTGCGGGTGAGCGCACCGGGCAGCAGCCCCGCCTCGCAGAGCACCTGGAAACCGTTGCAGATGCCCAGCACCGGCAGGCCGCCGTGCGCCGCGGCCACGACGTCGGCCATCAGCGGCGAGCGGGCGGCGATGGCGCCGGCCCGCAGGTAGTCGCCGTAGGAGAAGCCGCCGGGCAGGACGACGGCGTCGACGTCCTTCAGGTCGTGGTCGGCATGCCACAGCGCCACCGGCTCGCCGCCGGCGAGGCGCACTGCGCGCGCTGCGTCGACGTCGTCCAGGGAACCCGGGAAGGTGATGACACCGATGCGCACTGGGTCTCTCTCAGTCGGTGGTGCGAGCGGGGAGGTGCAGCTCGACGTCCTCGATGACGGGGTTGGCCAGCAGCGTCTCGGCGATCTGGCGCAGCTCGGCCTCGTCGGGCTCGCCGTCGACCTCGAGGACGAAGTGCTTGCCCTGACGGACGCTGCGCACGCCGGTGTGGCCGAGGCGCCCGAGGGCGCCGAGCACCGCCTGCCCCTGGGGATCGGAGATCTCTGGCTTCAGGACGACGTCGACGACCACCTGGGACACGCCGATGAGGGTACCGGCTGGGCGATGGGCGCCGACACCACACCGGTCGGCGGACCGGTCGTGCACGACCGGTCACCCGCTGCCCGGAGTCCTCCGACCGCGGCTCATCCGAAGGGGTCACGGACCTGCACCGTTGTGCTGGACAACCGGCACCGCCTGCCGATGATGGGCCCGGACACGGTCGCCACCCGGCGGTCGGCGAGGTGGACGGAGGAGCACGGGATGGTCGCCGGAGTGCCCAACGTGGACCACCCGGCCGCGGCCACCGCGCTCAGCGTCCTCCCCCTCGGGGAGGACGAGGCGCTCACCGCCCGGGTCCGCCGGGAGAGCGAGTCGTACCTCTACCTCAGCGCACCGCGCAACGCCCTCGGAGAGGCCACCCCCTTCGTCGAGCGGGACATGCTCGAGCTGTCCTGGCAGGCCGACGACGGCCTCCGGTCCGTCCCGGCCGACGCGGTCGCGGTCACCGACGACGGCCTGTGGAAGGTCAGGGTCACCGGCCCGGCCAGCAAGATCCAGCGCCGCGACGCCGTCCGCGCCCCCATCGGGCTGTCGGTGACCCTCTCCTGGGACCGCGCCACCCTGGTGGGGAGCACCGCCGACCTCAGCGAGGGCGGGCTGCTCGCCGTCTTCCGCCCGCACGGCGACCTGGGCGTGGGCGTCCCGTTCCCGACGAGGAACCAGTCACTGACCCTCTCGCTCGACCTCTACTCCGACGAGCTCGTCACCGAGGTGGCGCTGGTCCGCCGCAGGCCCCGGCAGGACAACCTGCACGAGTGGTCGCTGCGCTTCGTCGACCTGCCCGACCCGGCCGCCGACCTGATCCGCTCGCACGTCTTCACCGCGCTGCGCAACGCCCGCGCCCGCGGCATCACCGCCATCTACTGAGCCACCAGAATGGCCATCTTGGTGGGGACGGGGGGCTCGGGCGGCTCAGTTCCAGGGCAGGCCGGTGAGCTGTTCGTAGGCCCTCACGTAGCGGTCGCGGGTGGCGGCGACGACGTCCTCCGGGAGCTCCGGCGGCGGGGACACCCGGTCCCAGCCGGAGGTGGTCAGCCAGTCCCGGACGTACTGCTTGTCGAAGGACGGCTGCGGCGCGCCCGGCGACCAGGTCATCGCCGGCCAGAAGCGCGACGAGTCCGGGGTCAGCACCTCGTCGGCCAGCACGAGGCCGTCCGCGGCCGTGCCGAACTCGAACTTGGTGTCGGCCAGCACGATCCCGACCTGCTCGGCGATCTCCGCGCCGCGGCGGTAGAGCGCCAGGGTCAGCGACCGCAGCGCCTCGGCCCGGTCGGCGCCGACGGCGTCGACGACCTGGGCGAACCCGATCGCCTCGTCGTGCTCGCCCACCTCGGCCTTCGTCGAGGGGGTGAACACCGGCTCGGGCAGCCGGGAACCCTCGACCAACCCGGCCGGGAGCGGGACGTCGACGATCGCACCCGTGCGCTGGTACTCGACCGTGCCCGAGCCGGACAGGTAGCCGCGGGCCACGCACTCCACCGGGAGCATCTCCAGCCGGCGGACCAGCATCGACCGGCCGGTCAGCTCGGCCGGGACGCCGGAGGCGAGCAGGTCGTCACCGGCGGCCAGCAGGTGGTGCTCGGCGCCGTGCTCGGCCAGCACCGGCGCCAGCTGCTCGAACCACCACACCGACAGCGCGGTGAGCACGCGCCCCTTGTCCGGGATCGGGGTGGGGAGCACGTGGTCGTAGGCGGAGACCCGGTCGCTGGCGACGAGCAGCAAGCGGTCGTCGTCGACGGCGTAGACCTCGCGGACCTTGCCCTGGGCGACGAGCTCGAAGGGCAGGCTCACGACAGCGCGGCCAGCCGGTCGAACAGCGGGCCCAGGTTCGCCACGTACTGCTCCGGCCGGCAGATCTCGTCCAGCCGGGCCTCGTCGAGGGTCACGCCGTCCTCGGTCGCCCGCTCGCGCAGCGTCTGCCGGAACGGGGTGCCGTCGGACCAGGTGCGCATCGCCGCGGACTGCACCAGCGCGTAGGACTGCTCACGGCTCATCCCGCCCTCGACCAGCTCCAGCAGCACCGACGAGGTGTAGATCAGCCCGCCGGTGGACTCCAGGTTGGCGCGCATCCGGTCGGCGTCGACGACGAGGTTCTCCACCAGGCCGGCGGTCAGGTCCAGCAGGTAGTCGGTGGTGATCGCCGCGTCGGGCAGGAACACCCGCTCGGTGGAGGAGTGCGAGATGTCCCGCTCGTGCCACAGCGGGATGCCCTCCATCACCGGCACGATCGCCGCACGCACGACCCGGGCCAGCCCGGCGATCCGCTCGGAGCGGATCGGGTTCTTCTTGTGCGGCATGGCGCTGGAGCCCTTCTGGCCCTTGCCGAACGCCTCGGACAGCTCGCGCACCTCGGTGCGCTGGCCGTGCCGCACCTCCAGGGCGATCGCCTCGCACACCGTGGCGATGACGGCCAGCGCGGACACCCACTCGCTGATGCCGTCGCGCAGCACCACCTGGGTGGACGCGTCGGCGGCGCGCAGGTCCAGCGCCTCGGCCACGGCGACCTCGACCGAGGGGTCGATCAGGGAGTAGGTGCCGACGGCGCCGGAGATGGCCACCACGCCGACGGCCGAACGGGCCCGGCGCAGCCGGTCCCGGGAGCGGGCCATCGCGAAGGCGAGGTCGGCGACCCGGTGGCCCCAGACGACCGGCTCGGCGTGCACGCCGTGGGTGCGGCCCACCTTGATCGTGTCCCGGTGCGCCAGCCCGTGGTCGCGCAGCGCCACCACCAGCCGGTCGGCCTTGGCCAGCAGCACGTCGGTGGCGTCGGTGAGCTGGACGGCGAGCGCGGTGTCCAGCAGGTCCGAGGAGGTCATGCCGTGGTGCACGTAGGCCGCGGCCGAGCGCGGCTCGGTGTTGTCGGCCCAGGCGGTGAGGAAGGCGATGACGTCGTGCTGCGTCGTCTCCTCGATCTCCGCGACCCGCTCGGGAGTGGGCGGCGGCGCGTTGCGCACCGGCTCGACGACGTCGGCGGGCACCCGCCCGGCGGCCGCGTGCGCCTCCAGCACCAGGGTCTCGACCCGGCACCACAGGTCGTACTTGTGCTGATCGCTCCAGACCCGGCCCATCTCCGGCAGGGTGTACCTGTCGATCATGCGGGCACCGCTTCGGACCGGTCAGCTCGTCGCACCACGGCCCCATCCTCTCGCACCGCTGCGAGCGGGCCCCCATCAGCTCGGAGGACTCGATGTTGCAGCGGGCCAGACGCGTGGTCGACCGGGCGCGGGAGCGCATCCGGGCCGCCGCCGAGCACGATCCGCACGCCTGGCCCGACGGCACCGTGCTGGTCCTGGAGGACGGCAGCCGCGCCATCGTCGACCACGTCGAGGAGCCGCACCCGGGTGACGGCCACCAGGCCACCGGCGCCCCCGTCCGCGACGCTGCTCCCCTCGCTCCCGGCAGCCCGCACCCCGACGCCCCGGACGTCGACGTCCCCGGCGGGGTCAGCGGCCCCCCGGCACCGGGTGGCCCGCCTCCGGCGCCCGGCCGCGACCGCAGCCGGGGCAGCCTGCTGGCCCCGGAGTCCGCTCCCCGGGCCGTGGAGCGGGACGTCCCCTACGGCCTGCGGGTCGCCGCGGCCTGGTCGTGGCGGACGGTGGCCGTGGTGGCGGCGCTGTACCTGCTGCTGCGCGCGGCGGGATACGTCGCCGTCGCCATCGTGCCGGTCATCGTGGCGCTGCTGCTGGCCGCGCTGCTCCAGCCGGGCGCGGCCTTCCTGCGGCGCAACGGCTGGCCGAGCTCGCTGGCCGCGCTGACCATGCTCGTCGTCGGCCTGGGTGTGGTCGCCGGGATCGTCACCCTCGTGGTGGAGGAGTTCGCCGCCGGCTACGCCGACCTCGTGTCCCAGGTCGACGAGGGGCTCACCCGGGTCCAGGCCTTCGTCACCGGCACCTTCCCGGTGACCGACGGCCAGATCACCGATGCGCTCGACGACGCGAGCCAGGCCATCGCGGACAACCAGGACGTGCTCACCTCCGGCGCGCTGACCACGGCCGCGACCGTCGGCGAGGTGCTCACCGGCGCCCTGCTGGCCCTGTTCACGCTGTTCTTCTTCCTGCTCGACGGCCGGCAGATCTGGCTGTGGGTGGTCGGGCTGACGCCGGTGAACTCGCAGGCCTACCTGGACGAGGCGGCCCGCCGGTCCTGGCGCACGCTGATCTCCTACGTGCGGGCCACCGTGGGGGTGGCCGCCTTCGACGCCGTCTTCATCGGCATCGGCCTGGTGTTCCTCGGGACGCCGCTGGTCGTGCCGCTCGCCGCGCTGGTCTTCCTCGGCGCCTTCATCCCGATCATCGGGTCGTTCCTGGCCGGCACGGTCTCGGTGCTGGTCACCCTGGTCGCCGTCGGACCGGTCCGGGCGCTGATCGCCCTGGGGATCATCGTGCTGATCATGCAGCTGGAGAGCCACGTGCTGCAGCCGCTGCTGCTGGGCCGCGCGGTCTCTGTGCACCCGCTGGCCGTGGTGCTCGGCATCGCCGCCGGGCTGCTGATCGGCGGGATCTTCGGTGCGCTCATCGCCGTCCCGGTGATCGCCTGCGGCAACGTGGCGGGCACCTACCTGTCCCGGCGGCACGAGGGTCCCCGGCCACCCCAACCCGACACCCGCCGCGCCCGCCGGCCGGTCACCGCTCGGTGAGCCCGGGCATCGACGGGCCTGAGCCGGCCCGCCGACCGTTGGACCGCGTCAGGACGTGGACCCACCGTCGGTCGCGCGGCTCGACCCCACCGGTTACACCGTGATGCGGCCCTCGACGGCGGCCAGGGCGATGTCGGTGCGCCAGTGCGCTCCGGCCAGCCGGACGGACGCCAGCCGCTCGTAGACGGTCTGCCGCGCCGCGGCCAGATCGTCGCCGACCGCGGTGACCGCGAGCACCCGCCCCCCGGCCGAGTGCACCAGACCGTCGGCGCCCAGCGCCGTGCCGGCGTGCAGCACGCCCTCGCCGTCGGCACCGGTGATCGGGTCGCCGAGGCGCGGCCGCTCGGGGTAGCCCGAGGCGGCGACGACGACGGTCACCGCCGCCCCGTCCCGCCAGCGCAGCGGCGGCTGCTCGGCCAGCGTGCCGGTGGCCGCGGCGTACAGCAGCCCGGCCAGCGGGGTCTCCAGGAGCGGCAGCACGACCTGGGTCTCCGGGTCGCCGAACCGGGCGTTGAACTCCACCACCCGCACGCCGCGTGAGGTCAGCGCCAGCCCGGCGTAGAGCAGGCCGCTGAACGGCTCCCCCCGGCGGGCCATCTCGTCGATCGTGGGCTGCAGGACGGTGGCGCGGACCTGCTCGACCAGACCGGCCGGCGCCCAGGGCAGCGGCGCGTAGGCGCCCATCCCGCCGGTGTTGGGCCCGCCGTCGCCGTCGTCCCGGCGCTTGTGGTCCTGGGCGGGCAGCAGCGGCACCACCGTCGTCCCGTCCGACAGCGCGAACAGCGACACCTCCGGGCCGTCGAGGAACTCCTCGATGACCACCGAGTGCCCGGCGTCCAGCACGGCTCGCCCGTGCGCGACGGCCGCCGCCCGATCGGTGGTGACCAGCACCCCCTTGCCGGCCGCCAGCCCGTCGTCCTTGACCACGTAGGGGGCGCCCGCCTCGTCCAGCGCGGTCTCCAGCTCGGCAGTGCCACCGACGGCCCAGAACTGCGCCGTCGGGACCCCGGCGGCGGTCATCACGTGCTTGGCGAAGGCCTTGGACCCCTCGATCTGGGCGGCTTGGGCCGAGGGACCGAAGCAGGCGATCCCGGCGTCGCGCACCGCGTCGGCGGCGCCGGCGACCAGCGGCACCTCCGGGCCGACCACGACCAGGTCGGCCTGCCACTCGACGGCGAGGGCGCTGACCGCGACCGGGTCAGCGGCGTCCAGCGGGAACGCCTGGGCCAGGGTGACGGTGCCGGCGTTCCCTGGTGCGCAGGCCAGCGCCGTGACGGCGGGGTCGGACTGCAGAGCCACGCACAGGGCGTGCTCCCGGGCACCGGAGCCGATCACGAGGACGCGCACCGGGCGAACCTACCCACCGGCGCCGGAGGCACCACAACGGCCGTTTCGTGGGGAGGTCACCGCCCGGGCCGGGCGCGCAGCTGCCGGTGCAGCGCCCGCAGCCGGGCCGACTCGGCCGCGCGGGCCCGGGCGTCGGCGCGCAGCTCCTGCCGGTGGGCCTCGGCCTGCAGCTTGCGCCAGGCGACGAACCGCGCGGGGTCCAGGTCGCCGCGGTCGATCGCGGCCGCCACCGCGCAGCCGGGCTCGGTGCGGTGCGCGCAGTCCCGGAAGCGGCACCCGGCCGCCCAGTCGGCCACGTCGGCGTAGGTCGCCGACAGCCCCTCGCCGTCGGCCAGCGCCAGCTCGCGCATCCCGGGGGTGTCGATCAGCAGCCCGCCGCCGGGGATCGGGTGCAGCTCCCGCGCCGTGGTGGTGTGCCGGCCGCGCCCGTCGCCGCGGATCCCGGCGACCGCGGCCACCGGCTGGCCGGCCAGGGCGTTGAGCAGGCTGGACTTGCCCACGCCGGAGGGGCCGACCATCGCCGCGGTGCACCCGGCCGGGACGAGCTCCCGCACGGCGGCCAGCCCGCTGCCGGTGACCGCGCTGACGGGCAGGACGTCGACGCCGACGGCGTCCTCGGCGACCTGCGCCACCGCCGCCGGCACGTCGGCGCACAGGTCGGCCTTGGTGAGGACGACGACCGGCGTCGCCCCGCTGGCCCAGGCGACGGCGAGGTACCGCTCGATCCGCCGCAACCTCGCCTCGGCCCCCAGGGCGTCGACCACGAGGACGACGTCGACGTTCGCCGCGACCACCTGCGCACCGGACCCGCGGCCGGCCGCCGTGCGCACGAAGGCGGTGCGCCGCGGCAGCACCTGCACCGCCTGCTCACCGCGCAGCGCCACCCAGTCCCCGACCGCGGGCGCGGTCCTCGCGTGCATAGCGCCGGCACAGCTGACCCGGCGCTCACCCTCGGCGGTGAGCACGGTGAGCCGGCCACGGTCGACCCGCGCCACCCGGGCCACCTCCCCTTCGTCGGGGAGCCCGGTGACGTGCTCTCCTACACCTACCCCTGCTGAGAGATCCCTCACAGGGGTCATGCTCGTCTCCAGGTGAGGGCGCTGTCCCCCGATTTGTCCTCATGAAGTCGGCGCGCGTTCAGACCCCGGACAGCGAACTGGGTTTCCCTGGAGCCATGCAGGAGACCGGCCTGAAGGCCGTTCACTCGCCCCGTCAGGAGCGCTCACCGCGCATCATCGGGCACCGCGGTGCCCCCAGCTACCGCCCCGAGCACACCGTGGCCAGCTACGAGCTGGCGATCGACCTGGGTGCCGACCTGATCGAGCCCGACGTCGTGGTGACCCGGGACGGCCAGCTCGTGGCCCGCCACGAGAACGAGCTCTCCCGGTCGACCGACGTGGCCCAGCACCCCGAGTTCGCCGACCGCCGCCGCACCCAGGAGGTGGACGGCGAGGAGCTGACCGGCTGGTTCAGCGAGGACTTCACCCTCGCCGAGCTGCGCACCCTGCGCGCGGTCGAGCGGCTGCCCGGGATGCGGCCGATGAACACCGCCTACGACGGCCGGTTCGGCATCCTGACCCTGGCCGAGGTCGTGGAGGTGGTCCGGCGCCGCTCCACACCCGGCCGCGAGGTGCGGGTGCAGGCCGAGCTGAAGTGCCCGGCCTGGTTCGCCGCGCAGGGGCTGCCGATGACCGAGCTGGTCGCCGCGGAACTGCGCCGGCTGGACGCCACCCGGTCCGACGGCTCCGTCGTCGTCATGGCCTTCGAGCAGTCGGCGCTGCGCGAGCTGCGGGCCGACCTCGGCAGCGACGGCCCCCGGCTGGTGCAGCTGATCGAGGAGGAGGGCCGTCAGGACGCCCTCGTGACCCCTTCGGGCCTGCGCGAGGTCTCCACCTACGCCGACGGGATCGCGCCGCACAAGGGCCGGATCCTGCTGCACGGCGCCGACGGCGGGCTGGTCGGCGTCTCGGACCTGATCACCCAGGCGCACCGGGCCGGGCTCACGGTCGAGCCGTGGACGCTGCGGCCGGAGAACGTCTTCCTCCCCAGCCACCTGCGCCGCGGCGGCGACCCTCGCGGGCTGGGCGACGCCCAGACCGAGGCCCGGCTGCTCTTCGCCCTGGGCGTCGACAGCGTGATCACCGACGCGCCGGAGACCGCCCACCGGGCCCGCGCGGAGCTCTCCGCCGCCGCCATGGCCCCGGTGCGCCCCCGAGTCTGAGCGCTCCCGCCGGCCGGCGGGACCAACCCGGTCGATGGCGGAGGCGATCATGCGCTGGTTGACTCGCGGCATGACGGCCATCCCGGAACCGGACTCACCCCTCGACCCGGACCAGCCGGTGCCGGACGACGCCGGCGAACTGCTGCCGGACACCCCGGACACGCTGCCGCCCCCGCCGATCGAGTCGACGCCCGACGACCCCGGCGGCGACACCGGTGGCGTCCCCGAGCCCGCCTGACACCAGCCACGTGACGGGCCAGGCCGGAAACCGGTCGAGCGCCCGGACAACGCAAGGGACGACTCGGGTCGGGCGCCCCGACAACGCGGGCCGGGGACGGCTTGGGTGAGCCGACCCCTGAACGCGACCCCTGGGTCGCCGTGAGGCGACTGTGGGCTGAGGTCGCGGGGCCGGAGGCTCCCGACCTCAGCGCACGAAGCGGCTCAACGTCCGCCGGGCACCCCTCCTGGCCGCGGTGCGGCCCGGAGGGTCGCCATCAGTTCAGCAGGTCGTGCAGGACGACGTTCTCGTCCCGCCCGGGGCCGACGCCGATGACGCTGACCCGGGCGCCGGAGAGCTCCTCGAGCCGGCGCACGTAGGCCTGCGCGTTGGCCGGCAGGTCCTCGAAGCGACGGCAGGCGGTGATGTCCTCGAACCAGCCGGGCATCTCCTCGTAGATCGGCTTCGCGTGGTGGAAGTCGGTCTGCGTCATCGGCATCTCGTCGTGCCGCACCCCGTCGACGTCGTAGGCGACGCAGATCGGCACCGTCTCCAGCCCGGAGAGGACGTCGAGCTTGGTGAGGAAGTAGTCGGTGATGCCGTTGACCCGGCTGGCGTAGCGGGCGACCACGGCGTCGAACCAGCCGCACCGCCGGTCGCGGCCGGTGGTCACGCCGACCTCGCCGCCGTGCTTGCGCAGGTACTCGCCCCACTGGTCGTGCAGCTCGGTCGGGAAGGGGCCGGAGCCCACGCGGGTCGTGTAGGCCTTGAGGATGCCGACGACCCGCTCGATCCGGGTGGGGCCGACGCCGGCGCCGACGGCCGCGCCGCCGGCGGTCGGGTTGGACGACGTCACGAACGGATAGGTGCCGTGGTCGACGTCCAGCAGGGTGCCCTGCGAGCCCTCCAGCAGCACCCACTCACCGGCGTCGAGGGCCTTGCCCAGCAGCAGCCGGGTGTCGACGATGCGGTGCTTGAGCGCCTCGGCGTAGGCCGCGTACTCCTCGACCACCTCGTCGACGTCGATGGCCTTGCGGTTGTAGACCTTGACGAGGACCTGGTTCTTCTCCTGCAGCGTGCCCTCGAGCTTCTGCCGCAGGATCGACAGGTCGAGCAGGTCCTGCACCCGGATGCCGGTGCGGGCCACCTTGTCGCCGTAGGCCGGGCCGATGCCGCGGCCGGTGGTGCCGATCTTGCGCTGGCCGAGGAACCGCTCGGTGACCCGGTCCAGGGCTCGGTGGTGCGGCATGATCAGGTGCGCGTCGGAGGAGATCACCAGGCGCGAGGTGTCCACCCCGCGCTCCTCCAGGCCGGCGAGCTCGCCGATGAGCACCTCGGGGTCGATGACCACGCCGTTGCCGATGACCGGCGTGCAGCCCGGGGTGAGGATCCCGCTGGGGATCAGGTGCAGCGCGTACTTCTCGCCGTCCGGGGTGATCACGGTGTGGCCGGCGTTGTTGCCACCCTGGTAGCGCACGACGTACGGGACGCGGCCGCCCAGCAGGTCGGTGGCCTTGCCCTTGCCCTCGTCGCCCCACTGGGCGCCGATCAGCACGACTGCCGGCATCGGGGGGTTCTCCTCGTTCGTCGCGTCTGCCCAAGACACCGGCGGTTCCCGGCTGGCCAGGTGGCAGGGTATCGGCATGCCCGCGACTCAGCTCGACCTGCGCGGCCTGGCGGCGGTCCAGCCGCCATCGCGCCGGCACGTCGCCTCGGTGGTGGACGGCGCCGAGGCGGTGCACGTGCTGGGCCCGGTGCCGGCGCTGTCCGCCGTCCTGACGCGGTTGTGGAAGACCGAGCGGCTGCCCGCGGTGCCGGTGAGCTGGGAACCCGCGGACGACCCGGCGTCCACCGGGCTGGCCCGCTCCCTGGGCGTCGGCACCGGAGCCGAGCGGGAGCTGCCGCTGGTCCGCGACGACCACGGTGGGGTGCTGCTGCACACCGGCCTGGTGACCGCGCACGGCGCGTCGCGCCGCCTCCTGGCCCGCCGGTTCGGCGCCCGGGCGTACTGCGACGACACCCGGGTGGCCGACGGCTCGATCACCCGGATCGACGTCCGACCGGACTGGACGGCGGTGGACCGGATCGGCGTGACGGTGGTGACGCTGCCGCTGCGCCCGGTGCGCCGGGCCGTCGGGCGGGCCCTGCAGATGGCGTCGGACCCGGCCCAGGTCAGCCGGGACGGCGTGCCGTTCGACCGCCAGGTCACGAAGTGGACCTGGTACGCCGACGACCGGGTGCGCTGGCGCCTGCGCCCCTGACGGGCGACGGTCCGGCCGCCGGCGATCGTGGACACTGGGGACTCCGCCCCGCTCGAGGAGGTCCCGCGTCGCCGTGCCACCCCTGCACCCCTTCTCGGCCGAGTCCCCGGTGAGCACCGAGCGCCCGGCCGGCTTCGGCCCCGTGGCGCCCGCCGCCCCCCGCTCGGCCGGGCGCCGGGTGCTGGACCGGCTGCTCGCCCGCCCGGGCATCGGCGCGCTGTTCGGGGTGCTGGTGCTCGCCGTCTTCTTCGGGCTGCAGGCACCGGGGCTGATCAGCTCCGGTGGCCTGGCCACCGTGCTCGACATCGCCGCCCCGCTGGGCATCGGCGGCGTCGCGGTCGCGCTGCTGCTGGTCGCCGGCCAGTTCGACCTGTCCATCGGGGTCGTCGCGGTGGGCAGCAGCCTGGTCACCGCGCTGCTGGTGACCCAGCTCGGCCTCGGCATCTGGCCGGCCCTGCTGGTGTCGCTGCTCGCCGCCCTGCTGGTCGGGGCGGCCAACGGGCTGCTCGTGGTGACCACCGGGCTGCCCAGCTTCCTGGTGACGCTGGCGACCTTCCTCGTGCTGCAGGGCGCCTCGCTCGCCGGGGCCGCCGCGATCGCGGGGTCCTCGCGGATCACCGGGCTGGCGGACGCACCGGGCTGGGAGTCGGCGCTGGCGGTGTTCGGGGCCACCGCGCAGCTCGGTGACGGACGGTTCCGCATCTCGCTGCTCTGGTGGCTGCTGGCCACCGTCCTGACCACCTGGCTGCTGTGGCGCACCCGCTTCGGCAACGCCGTCTTCGCCAGCGGCGGCGCGAGCCGGGCGGCCCGGGAGCTGGGCGTCCCGGTCGCGCGCACGACGGTCCTGCTGTTCCTGGGCACCGCCGCGGCCGGCTGGCTGATCGGCACCCTGACCCTGGTCCGGCTCGGCGGCGTGCAGGTCGACCCGGCCCTGGGCGACGAGATCGAGTTCATCGTGGTCGCGGTGATCGGCGGCTGCCTGCTCACCGGCGGGTACGGCTCCACCGTGGGCGCCGCACTGGGGGCGCTGCTGTACGCCGTGGCCCGGGAGGGCCTCTCGCTGGCCGACTGGGACCCGCGCTGGTTCCAGGCCTTCCTCGGGATGCTGCTGCTGGTGGCCCTGCTGGTCAACGGCGTGGTCCGCCGCCGGCTCCGCTCGGTGCCCCGCTCATGAGCACGGCCGCCCACCTGTCCGCGCACGGCTCCCCGGCGCCGGTCCTGGAGCTGCGCGGGGTGACGGTCCGCTTCGGCAGCGTGCCGGCCTTGTCCGGGGTGTCGCTGGCCCTGCGGGCCGGCGAGGTGGTCTGCGTGCTCGGGGAGAACGGCTCGGGCAAGTCGACGCTGGTCGCCGTCCTCTCCGGCCTGCAGCAGCCGGCCGAGGGCGAGCTGCTGGTCGACGGCCGGCTCGAGCGCTTCCGGTCACCGCAGCAGGCTCGCGCCTGCGGGATCGCCACGGTCTGGCAGGACCTGGCGATCGCGCCGCTGATGTCGGTCTGGCGCAACTTCTTCCTCGGCGCCGAACCGACCCGCGGGCTGTGGCCGTTCCGGCGGCTGGACGTCGGGCGGGCCGAGGAGATCACCACCCGGGCGATGGCCCGGGTGGGCGTCCCAGGGCTCGACCCCGGTCAGGCCGCCAGCGCGCTGAAGGCCGGGGAGCGACAGAGCCTGGCGATCGCCCGCGCCCTGCACTTCGGCGCCCGGGCACTGGTCATCGACGAGCCCACCGCGCCGATGACGGTGGCCCAGCGGGCACTGGTGCTGCAGTCGGTGGTGGCCGCCCGCGAGGCGGGGCTCGCCGTGCTGTTCGTGACCCACAGCCCGCAGCACGCGCACCTGGTCGGCGACCGCTTCCTGCTGCTCGGCGGTGGGCGGGTGGCCGGTGACCTGACCCGGGAGGACGTCGACGTGCACGACCTGACCCGGCTGGTCGCCGGCGGCGACGAGCTGTCCCGGCTGGGCGACTCGCTGCGGGCTGCCCAGCGCGACCGCTGAGCGGGTGGCCGCGGGCTACACGGTGATCCGGTACTGGGCGATCTTCCGGTAGAGGGTGGCCCGGGACAGGCCCAGTTCGGTGGCGGCGTGCACCACCGTCGTCCCGGGGCGGCTCAGGCAGCGCACGATCTCGTCCCGCTCCAGCTGCTCCAGCCGCCCGAGCGTCCGGCTGCCGTCGGACAGCACCCCGGGCGGCAGGTGCGCGACGTCGACGAGGTCGGCCCGGGCGGCGGCCGCGCGCACCGCCGCCCGCAGCTCCCGCACGTTGCCCGGCCAGCCGTGCGCGGCCAGCGCCCGCAGCGCACGCGCGGTGAACTCGACGTCGCGGTGCCGGAGCTGCCGGGCGAAGGCCCGGGCCAGCGGCTCGACGTCGGCGGGCCGGTCGCGCAGGGCGGGCACCTCGACGACCGCCTCCACCAGTGCGGCCAGCGGGCCGGGGAGGGCGGTGAAGGAGGAGCCGGTGAGCACCAGGGGGCCCGGCGCGCCCGTGGTCGTCGGCACGGCGGCGACCTCCGCGGCCAGCTGCTCGGCCGCCCAGACCGGCAAGGTGTCGACCTCGGCGACCACGACGCAGGTGTCCGGCGCGTGCAGCTCCGGCGTCCACAGGGTGAGCCACTCGCCGACCTCGGCCGGCTCGGGTGGCCGGGCGACCAGCACCCGTTCCCGCAGGCCGGTGGCGCGGCGGGCCAGCGAGGTCGCCGTCGTCCGCCCGGCACCCGGCTCGCCGACCACGGCGACCAGCCGGCCGCCGGCGACCGCGTCGCGCACCGCCCCCACGGCCGCCTGCCAGGCCGGGGACACGCACGGGTCGTCGGCGACGCCGTCGACCAGCCGGCCGGTCAGCACGTGGAACACCTCACCGCGCGGCGCCGCGCGGAGCAGCTGGCCACCGGCCCGCACCTGCATCAGCGCCGCGGTGTTCCCCGCGGCGGCCTGGGCCAGCGCCAGCAACAGCTCCGAGGAGGCATCGGACCAGGTGGTGAGGTTGATGCTGCCCACCAGCCCACCGGTGCGCGGGTCCAGCACCGGCACCGCGGCACAGGTGTAGCGGCGCAACGGTGCGACGTAGTGCTCCGGTCCGCGGACCAGGGTCGGCACCCGGTCGGCGAGGGCCAGGCCCAGACCGTTGGTTCCGGCGGTCTGCTCGCCGAAGTAGAAGCCGGGCGCCAGGTGCACCCGGTCCAGGGAGCGGTTGATCGTCCCGTCGTCGCACCAGCGGGCCAGCACGAGGCCCTGCGGATCGGTGAGCATGAAGCCGACCGGCTCGCCGGCCAGCGTGCCGTGCAGCCCCCGGACCACCTCGGCACCGCACTCGTAGAAAAGCGAGTCGGTCGGCACCCCGTCGACGTAGACCGGCACCACCTCCTCCGGGGTGACCCCGTAGCGCTCGCTGCGCTGCCAGGAGGCACGCACCCGGGCCGGACTGCTCGGCCGGTCGAGCCCGGCGGCACCGGCCGGCCGCAGCCGGTCCGGAGGTGGAGGTGACACGGCGAGCCTCCTCGGGACGCTGGCGGGCGGACCTGCAGGTGTCGGCCGGTCGAGGGGGCTCGGGCGCGGCTGCGGCCGACGGGGGACCCGGGCCCGAGGTGTCTCAAAGTGAGACAGCAGACCCCCTCATTGTGGTCCACACCACACCTAGCGTCGATCCCGAGGTGCTCCGGCCCGCAACGACGCGGGCGGGAGGAGTCGAGGAGGACCCATGTACAGCAAGGACGGCGTCGACTACTTCGTGGTCGACGCGCACATCGCGCTCTGGGACGCGCGGCCGGAGAACCAGCGGAACGTGCACGGCAAGCAGTTCATCGACTGCTTCTACGACTACCACCGCAACCTCAGCCCGGAGTCCGAGGTCTGGCCGTACGAGGAGTACCTCTACCAGGGCGGCGAGCGGCTGATGCGCGACGTCTTCGCCGGCGGCATGGTCGACCACGCCATCTTCCAGCCGGCCCGGCTCGGCGAGTTCTACCACCGGGGGTTCGGGCAGACCGAGGAGGCGTTCGCGCTCACCCAGCAGCACCCCGACCAGCTCACCTACAACCACTGGTGGGACCCCCGGGACGGGGAGAACGGGCTGGACCAGCTGCGCGCGGACGCCGAGCGCTTCGGGCTCAAGGGCGTGAAGCTCTACACCGCCGACTGGCACGGGGAGTCCCGCGGCTGGAAGCTCACCGACCCGATGGCCTACCGGTACCTCGAGCTCTGCCGGGAGCTCGGGATCACCAACATCCACGTCCACAAGGGCCCGACGATCCGCCCGCTGGACCGGGACGCCTTCGACGTCGCCGACGTCGACCACGTGGCGACCGACTTCACCGACCTGCAGTTCATCGTCGAGCACTGCGGCCTGCCCCGGCTGGAGGACTTCTGCTGGATCGCCACCCAGGAGCCCAACGTGCACGCCGGCCTGGCGGTGGCGCTCCCGTTCATCCACACCCGGCCGCGGTACTTCGCCCAGATCATCGGCGAGCTCGTCTACTGGCTCGGGGAGGACCGGATCCTCTTCTCCAGCGACTACGCGCTCTGGACGCCGACGTGGCTGGTCGAGCGGTTCGTGGACTTCCAGATCCCCGAGGACCTGGCCGAGTACGCACCGCTGACCACCGAGGTGAAGAAGAAGGTGCTCGGGCTCAACGCCGCGAAGCTCTACGACATCCCGGTGCCCGAGCGGCTGCGACTGCCCGACGCCGACGAGCCGGCCACCGGACCCCGCCAGCCGGACGCCGCCGACCTGGCGATGTCCTGATGACGGCGACCCTGCTGACGGGGGTGACGGAGGCGCAGGTCCGGGCTGCGCTGGGCACCGTCGTCGACCCGGAGCTCGACGAGCCGATCACCGACCTCGGCTTCGTCCGGTCGGTGGCCGTCCAGGGGCCGGAGGTGGCGGTGCACCTGCGGCTGCCCACGTCGTTCTGCGCACCGAACTTCGCCTGGCTGATGTGCTCCGACGCCCACGACGCGGTCTCCGCCGTCCCCGGGGTCGAGCGAGTGGTGGTGGAGCTCGACGACCACCACGACTCCGACCTGATCAACCGCGGCCTCGCCGCGGGGGCCGGGTACCGGGGCACCTTCGGGCACGAGGCGGAGGAGTCGCTGGACGAGCTGCGGGCGATCTTCGTCCGCAAGGGGCACACCGCGGCGATGGAGCGTGCGCTCACCGCCCTGCTCCGTGCCGACCGGTCGCTCACCGAGGCCGACCTGCAGCGCACCACCCTCGGCGACCTGCCGGCCGACGAGCCGACCACCGGTGCGCTGCTGCGCCGTCGGGCCGCGCTCGACCTGCCGATCGACCCGGACGCCGCCGTGCTCGTCGCCGCCGACGGCACCCGCCCGTCGGTCGGCGAGGCCGCCCTGTTCCTGCGCCGGGCCCGGTCGGTGCGCATCTCCGTCGACGGCAACGCGCACTTCTGCCGCGGCCTGCTCGCCACCCGCTACCCCGGCGCCGAGACCGACCAGACGCCCCGGCCCAGCGTCGACGACGTCCCGCTGCCCGGTCCGACCCGCCCCGCGCTCCCCCTGGAGGTCCTGTCATGAGAGCCGTCCGCGTCACCGGTTACCACGAGCCGCTCCGGCTGGACGACGTCCCGCAGCCGGAGGTCACCGGCCCGCACGACGTCGTCGTGAAGATCGGCGGCGCCGGGGTCTGCCGCACCGACCTGCACATCCTGGAAGGGCAGTGGGCGGAGAAGTCCCAGGTCGCGCTGCCGTACACGATCGGGCACGAGAACGCCGGCTGGGTGGCGGCCGTGGGCAGCGCGGTCGGCCACGTGGCCGAGGGCGACAAGGTGATCCTGCACCCGCTGGTCACCTGCGGGCTGTGCCGCGCCTGCCGGTCCGGGGACGACGTGCACTGCGAGAACTCCCAGTTCCCCGGCATCGACAGCGACGGCGGGTACGCCGAGTACCTGAGGACCACGGCCCGCAGCGTGGTGCGGATCGACGACTCGCTGGAGCCCGCGGACGTCGCGGCCCTGGCCGACGCCGGGCTCACCGCCTACCACGCGGTGGCCAAGGCGGCCCGCCGGCTGCGGCCGGGGTTCCGGTGCGTGATGATCGGCGCCGGCGGGCTCGGGCACATCGGCATCCAGGTGCTCAAGGCGCTCTCCCCGGCCGAGCTGATCGTGGTCGACCGCAACCCCGACGCGGTGAAGCTGGCCGAGTCGATCGGTGCCGACCGGGGGATCGTCGCCGACGGCAGCCAGGTCGAGCAGGTGCGCGAGCTCACCGGTGGGCACGGCGCCGAGGTGGTGATCGACTTCGTCGGCGAGGGCGGCTCCACCAAGGAGGGCCTGGCGATGACCCGGCGGGCCGGGGACTACCTGGTGGTCGGGTACGGGGAGAACGTCGACGTCCCGACGATCGACCTGGTCTCCGCGGAGATCAACGTGCTGGGCAACCTGGTCGGTTCGTACAACGACCTGGTCGACCTGATGGCGTTGGCGGCGCAGCAGAAGGTCACGCTGCACACCGCGAAGTACGCGCTGGAGGACTTCCAGTCGGCGATCGACGACCTCGACGCCGGCCGGGTGCGCGGCCGCGCCATCCTGGTGCCCTGACGCCCCCTGGTGGGGCCGAGAGGCTCTCTCGGCCCCACCAGGGGCAGCTCAGTTGAAGATGCTGACGCCCCCCGGGCCGACCAGCAGCCCGAGGACGATCAACACGACCCCCCACACGATCTGCTTGCGGACGACCGCGACGATCCCCGCGACGACCAGGACGACGGCGAGGATCCAGAGCAGGGTGACCATGATCAGCCTCTCTTCCCGAGGTGACGCCCCGTGGCGCCGACCGGAGGGCAGACGGTAACGGAACTGCCGCGTCCCGTCATCGGGACGGACAAGATCCGTTACCTGCTGGAGTCCCCTGGGTCAGGGGGCGAGCGTCGGGTCGCAGTCGCGCAGCAGCTGGGTGCAGCGCTCCTGCTCGTCGACCTCGCCGATCCGCCCGGCCGCCGTGGCCAGCACGGTGACACAGCGCAGGAAACCGCGGTTGGGCTCGTGCGACCACGGCACCGGGCCGTAGCCCTTCCAGCCGTTGCGGCGCAGCGCGTCCAGCCCGCGGTGGTACCCGGTGCGGGCGTAGGCGTAGGCCTCGATGGTGCGGCCGGCCTCCAGCGCGGTCTCGGCGAGCGCGGCCCAGGCTGCGCTGGAGGTGGGGTGCCCCGCCGCGACCTCGGCCGGGTCGGCGCCGGCAGCCAGCGCGTCGTCGGCCTCCGGGATGCCCGGCAGCAGGGTGGCCGGCGGCTCGCCGAGCAGGTTGTGGTGTGCGTGGGTCATGGCTCAGGCCGCCTGCGACCGGCCGGCGGACAGCAGGTGCTCGCAGGCCTCCACGATCCGGTCGGCCATGCTCGCCTCGGCGAGCTTCATGTAGGTGCGCGGGTCGTAGGTCTTCTTCACGCCGACCTCGCCGTCGACCTTGAGGACGCCGTCGTAGTTGCTGAACATGTGCCCGGCGATCGCCCGGGTCAGCGCGTACTGGGTGTCGGTGTCGACGTTCATCTTCACCACGCCGTAGGAGAGCGCCTCGCGGATCTCCTCGAGCGCGGAGCCGGAACCGCCGTGGAAGACCAGGTTGAACGGCTTGGCGCCGTCCCCGAGGCCGAACTGCTCGGCGACGACGGCCTGGCCGCGCTCGAGCACGTCGGGGCGGAGCTTCACGTTGCCCGGCTTGTAGACCCCGTGCACGTTGCCGAAGGTCGCCGCCAGCAGGTAGACGCCCTTCTCCCCGAGCCCGAGGGCCTCGGCGGTGCGCACGAAGTCGCCGTCGGCGGTGTAGAGCTTCTCGTTGATCTCGTGGGCGACGCCGTCCTCCTCGCCGCCGACGACGCCGATCTCCACCTCGAGCACGATCTTGGCCGCCGCGCACTTCTCGATGAGCTCCTGGGCGATCTCCAGGTTCTCGGTGAGCTCGACGGCCGAGCCGTCCCACATGTGCGACTGGAACAGCGGCTCCTTGCCGGCGTCCACCCGCTCCTGGGAGAGGGCGATCAGCGGCCGGACGTAGCTGTCCAGCTTGTCCTTGGGGCAGTGGTCGGTGTGCAGCGCCACCTGGACGGGGTACTTGTCGGCGACCACGTGGGCGAACTCGGCCAGCGCGACCGCACCGGTCACCATGTCCTTCACCCGGGTGCCCGAGCCGAACTCCGCACCCCCGGTGGAGAACTGGATGATCCCGTCACTGCCGGCGTCGGCGAAGCCGCGCAGCGCGGCGTTGATCGTCTCGGACGAGGTGCAGTTGATCGCCGGATAGGCGAACCCGCCCTCCTTCGCCCGGGCGAGCATGTCGGCGTAGACCTCGGGTGTCGCGATCGGCATGCCCGCACCTTAGTGGAGCCGACCGCCACCGGGCGCACCGCTCATCGGCCCCTCCGGGGCACCGCCCGGGGGTCGCGAGGGTGGGGAGGAGGGGCTCCTCAGCCCTGCTCGATGCGGCTGACGGCGCGGGCGGCCACCACCACCGGGTCGTAGGTGGGCGAGAACGGCGGGGCGTAGGAGAGGTCGCTGCCGGCCAGCTCCTCGGCGGTCATCCCCGCCCAGATCGCGGTGGCCAGCACGTCGATCCGCTTCGCCGACCCCGGCCCGCCGACCACCTGCGCCCCGAGCAGCTGCCCGGAGCCCGCCTCGGTGACCAGCTTGACCGCGATCTCCTCGGCGCCGGGGAAGTAGCCGGCCCGGGTGGTCGCCTCGATGACGTCCGTGCGGTAGGCGAACCCGGCCTCCTCGGCCTGGGTGGTGCACAGGCCCGTGCGGCCGATCTCCAGCTCGCGCACCCTGGTCACCGCGGTGCCGAGCACCCCGGCGAACCGGGCCGGCCGGCCACCGATCACCGAGCCCGCGACCCGGCCCTGCTTGTTGGCGTGCGTGCCCAGCGCGACGTGCGCGACGTCGCCGGTGACCCGGTGGAACGTCTGCGCGCAGTCACCGGCGGCGAAGACCTCCGGGTGGTCCCGGCAGCGCTGGCTCCGGTCGACGTCGACCGCGCCGGTCGGCCCGATCGCCAGCCCGGACTCGGCGGCCAGGGACGCCTCCGGCCCCATGCCGAGCCCGAGGACGATCAGGTCGGCCTCGTACGTGCCGACGTCGGTGCGCACGCCGCAGGCCCGGCCGTCGGCGTCGACGAGCACCTCCCGCACCGCCTGGTCGGCGTGCACCGTCATGCCCATCGCCCCGAGGGCGGCGCAGACCCGCTCGCCCATGTCGGTGTCCAGCAGCGCCATCGGCAGCGGGTCGGCCAGGACGACGGTGACCTCCAGGCCCCGGTCCTGCAGGGCCTCGGCCATCTCCAGCCCGATGTAGCCGCCGCCGAGCACCAGCCCGCGCCGCGGGCCGTCGGCGGGCAGCCGGTCGATCGCCGCCCGGATGGCCGCGCCGTCGTCCAGCCGGTGCACGCCGAACACCCCGGGGGCGTCCAGGCCGGGGATCGGGGGCCGGCTGGGCCGGCCGCCGGTGGCGACGACCAGCCGGTCGTAGCCGAACCGCGCGCCCCCGCGGGCGTGCACCTCACCGGCGTCCAGGTCGATCGCCTCGGCCCGCGTGCCGATGTGCACGGTGATGTCGGCGGCGGCGAACTGTGCCGGCGTCCGGGCGATGAGGTCGTCCCGGTCGCCCACCTGCCCGGCGACCCAGTAGGGGATGCCGCAGGCGGAGTAGGAGACGACGTCGCTCTGCTCCAGGACGACGATCTCCAGCTCGGCCGCCGTGCGCAGGCGCCGGGCCTGGGCGGCCGCCGACATCCCGGCCGCGTCGCCGCCGACCACCACCAGTCGTTCGGTCATGTCCCGCAGCCTCCCACCGGCACGGCAGTTCAGCCGCCGACCAGGCCGGAGACGGCGGCCAGGTCGCCGCCGGCAGCGCGGCGGAACACCTTGCCCGGGTTGAGGACCCCCGCCGGGTCCAGCGCGTGCTTGATCGCCTGGTGGACCGAGAGGGAGACCGGGCCGATCTCCCTCTCCAGCCAGTCGGCCTTGATCGTGCCCACCCCGTGCTCACCGGTGATGGTGCCGCCGAGGGAGAGGCCGAGCTCCAGGATCGCGTCGAAGGCGGCGTAGGCCCGGGTGCACTGGTCGGGGTCGGCGCCGTCGAAGACGACGGTGGGGTGCATGTTGCCGTCACCGGCGTGCCCGACGACCCCGACCACCAGCCCGGCGGTGGCGGCGATCGCGTCGCAGCCGTCGATGAACGTGGCCACCCGCGACCGCGGGACGGCGACGTCGTCGAGCAGCAGGCTGCTGCCCAGCCGCTCCAGGGCCGGCAGCGCCATCCGCCGGGCGGTCATCAGCAGGTCGCCCTCGGCCGGGTCGTCGGTGGAGTGCACGAAGTCCGCCCCGGCCTCCTCGCACAGCCGGGTCAGCGCCGCGATCTCGGCGAGCGCCACGTCTCCCCCGCTGTCGGACTGGGCCAGCAGCAGCGCCGCCGCGTCCCGGTCGAGGTCGGCCTTCATCAGGTCGTCGACCGCGCGGATGCAGGTGCGGTCCATCACCTCGAGCATGCTGGGCACCAGGCCGCTGGTGACCACCCGCTCGACCACCTGGCCGGTCTGCGCGCTGGTGCCGAAGCTGGCGACCAGGGTGACCGGCGGCTGCGGGGCCGGCCGCAGGGCGAGCGTCGCCTCGGTGATCACGCCCAGCGTGCCCTCGGAGCCGACGAACAGCCGGGCCAGGTCGTACCCGGCGACGCCCTTGACGGTGCGCCGTCCGGTGCGCAGCACCCGGCCGTCGGCGAGCACGACCTCCAGGCCGAGCACGTAGTCGGTGGTGACGCCGTACTTCACGCAGCACAGCCCGCCGGAGTTCATCGCCAGGTTGCCGCCGAGGGTGCACCAGTCGTAGCTGGCCGGATCCGGTGGGTAGAACAGCCCGTGCTCCCGGACGGCGTCGCGCAGCGTCTTGTTCACCACGCCGGCCTGGACGACGGCGAGCCGGTCGGCCGGGGCCACCTCCAGGACGGCGTCCATCCGGGTCAGGGCCAGGGTGATGCACCCGTCGACGGCGTTGGCCGCACCGACCAGACCGGAGCCGGCGCCCCGCGGCACCACCGGCACCCCGTGCCGGCTGGCCAGCCGGAGCACCGCCGACACCTCCTCGGTGCTGCGCGGCAGCGCCACCGCGGCCGGCAGCCCCGCCTCGGCGAGCATCGCCTGGTCGCGTGCGTAGGCGGCGGTGACGTCGGGGTCGGTGAGCACGCTGTCCGGGCCCAGGGCGTCCTGGAGCTCGCGGACCCACGTCGTCGTGAGGGCGGTCACGTCGCCACCGTACGACGCCGCCGTCCCCTCCGGCCCGCCGCAGGGTGCTTCAGGAGAGGCCGAGGTCCGCCAGCTCGAACGCCGCGCGGTACTCCAGGCCGGCCGCCTCGACGGCTGCGCGGGCGCCGCGGTCGACGATCACGGCCACGCCCAGCACCTCGGCGCCGGCCTCCTGCAGCACCTCGACGGCGGTGAGCGGGCTGCCGCCGGTGGTGGAGACGTCCTCGACCACGAGCACCGTGCGGCCGGCGACGTCGGGCCCCTCGATCCGCCGCTGCATCCCGTGGACCTTGGTCGCCTTGCGCACCACGCAGGCGTCCAGGAACCCCTCGCCGTCCGAGGCGGCGTGCAGCATCGCGGCAGCGACCGGGTCCGCGCCGAGGGTGAGGCCGCCGACCACGTCGTAGCGCAGGTCGCCGGTGAGCTGGCGCATCACCCGGCCCACCAGCGGGGCGGCCTCGTGGTGCAGCGTCACCCGGCGCAGGTCGATGTACCAGTCGGCCTCCTGGCCGGAGGAGAGGGTCACCTTCCCGTGCACCACGGCGAGGTCGACGATGAGCTCGAGCAGCCGGTCGCGGTCGGGGTGGGCCGGAGCAGGGGCGTTCACCCCGCTGACCCTACTGAGGCCGGCGGAGCGGGTGCCGGTGACCGGGACCCCGCTCGGCACGGCACGACTCAGCCGACGGGGGCGAGCACCTGGTCGATGACGTAGACCGTGGCGTTCGCCGTCGGCACGTTGCCGCAGACCACGGTCGCCGGGGCGGCGCCGGCCAGGGTGTCCTCGGCGGCGACCGTCGGCGCCTCGGCCGTCCCGGCGACGGTGATCGGGTCCCCGTTGAGCGTGACGTGGTCCCCGACGAGGTCGGCCGGCGCCAGCCGACCGGGCAGGACGTGGTGGGTCAGCAGCGAGGTCAACCGCGGGACGTCCCCGAGCAGCGCGGGCACCGCATCCGGGCCCAGCGCGTCGAAGGCGGCGTTGGTCGGCGCCAGCACGGTGACCTCCTCGCGGGTGTTGAGCACGTCGACCAGGTTGGCCGCGCCCACGGCGGCGGTGAGGGTGCTCAGCTGGGCGTTGGCGCCCACCGCCGCGCTCACCGGCTGGGTGGCCAGGTCCGCCGGCGCACCACCGGCTGCGGGGAAGACCTGCTCGCAGCCCGGTCCGATCGGACCGGTGGGCGCCGCAGCGGCCTCCGGTGTCGGTTCGGCGCTGGTCTCGGCCGCCGTGGCGCTGGGGGTGGCGCGCGCGGTCGGTTCGTCGTCGGACCCGCTGCAGCCGGCCAGCCCGGCCAGGAGGACCGGGACGGCGAGGAGCCCACCGATCCGGGACGGGACGACGGCTCGGGTCTGCCGGGGGGCCATCACTGCGGCTGTCCTCCTGGTCTCGGTCACCACATGCACGGTGGTCCTGGCCCGCTGGTCAGGCCGCTGCCAGCATCGCATCCGGCACGGCAGGCGACCGAGCTGCCGTCCCGGCGTGCCACCCTGTCGCGGTGAGCAGCAGCCCTCCGCCCTCCGGTCCGGCACGCCCGGAGACCCCCGTCTCGGTCAAGGTCTCCATCGGGGTGCTCGCTGCGCTCGCCCTGCTGCTCCTGCTCAACGCACTGCTCACGTTCGTCGTCCGGGACACCGTGATCGACACCCTCGCCGATGCCCAGCCGGGCTCGCCGCGCTCCGACGCCGAGCGGGCCGTGCTCCTGAACCTGGTCCAGGCCGTGGTGTTCGGGGTGCTGGCCGCCGTCTCCGCGGTCTTCCTCGCCCGCGGCCGGGCGTGGGCGCGGTGGACCGGGCTGGCCGTCAGCCTGCCGCTGGGGCTGCTGACCCTCGGCGCGACCTTCCTGACGGGGGGCGTGGCGGCCTCGTCGCTGCTGGTGCTGGTGCTCTGTGCGGCCGCCGCCACCAGCCTGCTGGCGCGGACGACGGCTGCGTGGGCCTCGTCCGGCCCACGCAGCCGCACCTCCCGCTGACGGGGGTCAGAGGCGGTTCCGGCGCTGCGTCTCCGCCTTGTACCAGTCGCTGGAGGGCTTCAGCGCGAGGAGCACGATCCCGGCGATGGTGAGCAGCAGGCCGAGCAGGCCGAGGAAGCCGAGGGATCCTGCCCCCAGCAGGCTGAACAGCACGCTCAGGCCGCCCAGCACCCAGAGGACGATGCGCGCCCAGTTGCGCCCCTTCCAGGCGAAGAACAGCACCAGCAGGTAGGCCGCCGTCAGGAGGAGGCCGATGCCCGCGCCGATGGTGAGCGCCGCCGAGGCCTCGTCGCGGGTCAGTGCCTGGTCGACGACCAGGTCGTCGATCTGCGAGTCGAGGCTGGTGAAGGTGATGATCGAGGCGATCAGCCCGAGGATCGTGTTCGCCAGGAACGCACCGATCCCGGCCTTGACGGTGGTCGGTCGCTCCGTCGGGGCCTCCGGGGCGCCGCCGTACTGGGCGCCGGGTGCGGCGGGGTAGGCGTACTGGCCGGGCTGCTCCGGCCCGCCCTGCCCGTAGCCGGACTGCTGCCCGTAGCCGGACTGCTGCCCGTAGCCCGGCTGCTGCCCGTACTGGGGCGGCCCGCCCTGCGGCGGCTGCTGCCCGTACCCGCCCTGTTGCGGGTCCTGCGGTCCTGACGTCATGACGGCTCCTCGGGTCACCTCTGGCTTGCAATTCCGGATGATCATGGTCTACCCAGGCCACCCGGCACCTCATCGTCCGCCTGCCGGGCCCGTCGCAGGCGCTCCCGGCCGCCCCCGTCACCCGAGCGGACGACGTGCGGTGCGCCTCGGCGGCAGGCGGCACGGTCCGAGCGAGCCCGGTCGCCGTCCTCGGGGGGAGTGGACGGCGACCGGGCGACACTCGGCTCGGACGGGGTGTGGTCAGGCCCGGGTGACCGTCAGCCCGGCGTCGCCGTCGGCCACGTCGGCCGCCCAGTCGACGACGACGTCGTCGCCGTCACGGATCTCCCCGGCGAGCAGGGCCCGGGCGAGCTGGTCACCGATGGCCGACTGCACCAGCCGGCGCAGCGGCCGTGCCCCATAGACCGGGTCGAAGCCGTTGAGCGCCAGCCACTCCCGGGCGGCGTCGGTCACCCGCAGGGTGAGCCGGCGGGCAGCCAGCCGGCGGGCGAGCACCTCGACCTGGATGTCGACGATCCCGACCAGCTCGTCGGAGCCCAGCGCGCGGAACGTGACGACGTCGTCGAGCCGGTTCAGGAACTCCGGCTTGAAGTGCGCCCGCACCACGTCCTGCACCGCCCGCTGCTTCTGCTCGTCGGGCACCGACTGGTCGGCGATCACCTGCGACCCCAGGTTCGAGGTCAGCACGAGCAGCGTGCTGCGGAAGTCGACCGTGCGGCCCTGCCCGTCGGTGAGCCGGCCGTCGTCGAGCACCTGCAGCAGCACGTCGAAGACGTCGGGGTGCCCCTTCTCCACCTCGTCGAGCAGCACCACCGTGTACGGGCGGCGGCGCACCGCCTCGGTGAGCTGGCCACCCGCCTCGTAGCCGACGTACCCGGGCGGGGCGCCGACCAGCCGGGCCACCGAGTGCTTCTCGGAGTACTCGCTCATGTCGATGCGGACCATCGCCCGCTCGTCGTCGAACAGGAACTCCGCCAGCGCCTTGGCCAGCTCGGTCTTGCCGACGCCGGTGGGCCCCAGGAACAGGAAGGAGCCGGTCGGCCGGTCCGGGTCGGCGACGCCGGACCGCGCCCGGCGGACGGCGTCGGAGACGGCGCGGACGGCGTCGGGCTGGCCGACGACCCGCTTCGCGAGCTCCTCCTCCATCCGCAGCAGCTTCTGTGTCTCCCCCTCCAGCAGCCGGCCGGCGGGGATCCCGGTCCAGGCCTGGACGACCTCGGCGATGTCGTCGGCGCCGACCTCCTCCTTGAGCATCGAGTCGCTGGCCGCCACCGACGCCTCGGCCTCGGACAGCGCCCGCTCCAGCGCCGGCATCCGGCCGTAGCGCAGCTCGGCGACCCGGGCCAGGTCGCCGTCCCGCTCGGCGCGCTCGGCCTCCAGCCGCACCCCCTCGAGCTCCTCCTTGGTGTGCTGGATCCGGTCGATCGCGGTCTTGTCCTGCTGCCAGCGGGCGGTCAGCTCGCCGAGCGCCTCGCGGCGGTCGGCGAGCTCCTCGCGGAGCGCCGCCAGCCGCTGGAGGGAGGCCGGGTCGTCCTCCTTGGCCAGCGCCATCTCCTCGATCTCCAGCCGGCGCACGACCCGCTCGACCTCGTCGACCTCGACCGGCCGGCTGTCGATCTCCATCCGCAGCCGGCTGGCGGCCTCGTCGACCAGGTCGATCGCCTTGTCCGGGAGGAAGCGGGCCGTGACGTACCGGTCCGACAGGGTGGCCGCCGCGACGATGGCGCCGTCGGTGATCCGCACCCCGTGGTGCACCTCGTAGCGCTCCTTGAGGCCGCGCAAGATGCCGATCGTGTCCTCGACCGACGGCTCCCCGACGTAGACCTGCTGGAAGCGGCGCTCCAGCGCCGGGTCCTTCTCGATGTGCTCGCGGAACTCGTCGAGCGTGGTCGCGCCGACCATCCGCAGCTCACCGCGGGCCAGCATCGGCTTGATCATGTTGCCGGCGTCCATGGCCGAGTCGCCGCTGGCCCCCGCCCCGACGATGGTGTGCAGCTCGTCGATGAAGGTGACGACCTGCCCCTCGGCCTCGGTGATCTCCTGGAGCACGGCCTTGAGCCGCTCCTCGAACTCGCCGCGGTACTTGGCCCCGGCGACCATGGCGCTCAGGTCCAGCGCCATGAGCCGCTTGCCCTTGAGGCTCTCCGGCACGTCGCCGGCGACGATCCGCTGGGCCAGGCCCTCGACGATCGCCGTCTTCCCGACGCCGGGCTCACCGATCAGGACGGGGTTGTTCTTGGTGCGCCGGGAGAGCACCTGCACCACCCGGCGGATCTCCGTGTCCCGCCCGATGACCGGGTCCATCCGGCCCTCGCGGGCGCGGGCGGTCAGGTCCACGGCGTACTTCTCCAGCGCCTGGAACGTGCTCTCCGGGTCGGGGCTGGTGACCTTGCGGTTGCCGCGGACGGTGCGGAAGGCCGCGACGAGGGCGTCGCGGGTGGCCCCGGCACTGGTCAGGACGGCGCCGGCCTCACCGTCGGTGGTGGCCAGGCCGACCAGCAGGTGCTCGGTGGAGACGTACTCGTCGCCCAGCGCACTGGCCTGCTCCCCGGCGGCGTTGATCGCCCGGAGCAGCTCCCGGGACGGCGCGGGGGCCGCCACGGTGGAGCCGCTGACGCTCGGCATCCGGCGCAGCGCGGCGTCGGCCTTGGCCCGGACGTCGCCCGGGTCGGCGCCGGTGGCCTGCAGGAGCGGCCCGGCGATGCCGTCGGCCTGCTCGAGCAGGGCGACCAGCAGGTGCAGGGGCTCGAGGGCCGCCTGGCCCCGGTCGACCGCCAGCCGCTGAGCGGCGGCGACGGCCTCCTGCGAACGGGTGGTGAGCTTGCTCTGCATGGCGGGTGGGTCTGTCCTCTCCTGCGACACGGGACGGTTCGTGGAGTCCAACGGACCAGGACTTGAGTCTGTTCCACTCAACCCGGACACGTCCAGGGCCGCCCCGCAGCCTTCCGGGACCTTCGCCCCTGGCAGAAAAGCCGACGAGGAGGACCACATGGCTGCTTGCCGCCGGATCGCGCCCTACTCTTGCCCCATGACAGACATCCCGTCGCCGAGCGTCGCTCTCGACGATCAGCTCTGTTTCGCGCTCTACGCCGCCTCCCGGGCGGTCACCGCCCGCTACCGGCCCATGCTGGACGAGCTGGGGGTCACCTATCCCCAGTACCTGGTCCTCATGTTGCTGTGGGAGGAGGACGGGCAGACCGTCGGCCAGCTGGGCACCCGCCTGGCACTGGACTCCGGCACCTTGTCCCCCCTGCTCAAGCGGCTCACCGCCGCGGGGCTGGTGACCCGGCACCGCCGGGCCGACGACGAGCGGTCCGTCTCCGTCCGCCTCACCGACGCGGGCCGGGCCCTCGAGGCCCCGGCGTGCGCGATCTCCGCGGAGATGATCGACGCCCTGGCGCTCAACCAGCAGCAGTTCGACGAGCTGAAGAGCCAGCTGCGGCTGATCACCGACCGGGTCGCCGACACCCGTGCGAGCGCCTCCGCCTGAGGAAGGGCCCGCTGCCCCCACCAGTCGCGAGCTCGCGGCGGGGCCTGCAGCGGGGCCGGACGGGCCGGGTCGGCTGCGGGGCCGGTCCGGTGGCGGGAACACCGGCGGCCCGGAACGGTTGACCCCGTCAGAACCGGTGTCCGGTCCCGACGCAGACCTGCGCCGCGACCGCCACCGACGAAGAGGAGGTCCGATGCCCACCCGTACCGCACGCACCGCCTGGAACGGCTCCCTGCAGGAGGGCTCCGGCCAGGTCGAGCTGTCCAGCTCGAAGGTCGGCACGTTCGACGTCAGCTTCCCGAAGCGGGCGGCCGAGGAGGCCGGGGGCACCACCAGCCCCGAGGAGCTCATCGCCGCCGCGCACTCGTCCTGCTACGCCATGGCGCTGTCCAGCGAGATCGGCAAGGCCGGCGGCACGACGCAGTCGCTCGAGGTGAGCGCCGACGTGACCCTGGGCCAGCAGGACGGCGCCCCGACGATCACCGCCATCGCGCTGACCGTGCGCGGTGAGGTCGACGGGCTCGACGCCGCCGGGTTCGACAAGGCAGCCCAGGCCGCCAAGGCCGGGTGCCCGGTGAGCAAGGCGCTGGCCGCCGTGGACATCAGCCTGGACGCCGCGCTCCTCTGAGGAAGGACCCCCCTTCCCCCCACCCTTCGCACGCTCAGGGTGGGCCCCTGAAGGGGGGGCCGTGACGCACGGAGGCCCGTCTCCCCGGTGGGGGGACGGGCCTCTGCGCGTCCTGGCGGTCAGCCGCGTCGGCCCGCGAGCTGGGCGTCGACCTCGGCGGTCGCACCGCCCGAGGTGGCACCGCCCTCGCTCCGCAGCCGCTCGTCCCCGGTCTCGGTGCGCAGCGCGACCTCGCGGATCAGCAGGACGGCCACGATCGTGATCAGCGACAGCAGCGCCGCGATGAGGAAGACCCGCCCGGTGGCGTCGCCGTAGGAGACCTGGATCAGCGCACGGATCGGCGCCGGCGCGTCGGCGAGGTCGGCGAGCCCGATCTCCTGGGATCCGGCCGCCGCGGAGGCGCCCGGCACGTCGGACAGCCCGGACCGGATCAGCGTGCCCACCCGGCTGGAGAGCACCGCACCGAGCACCGAGACGCCGATCGTGCCGCCGAGGCTGCGGAAGAACGCGACCGCCGAGCTCGCCGCCCCCAGGTCGGTGGCGGCGACGGTGTTCTGCACGGCCAGCACCAGGTTCTGCATGGTCATCCCGATGCCGACGCCGAGCACGGCGAGGAAGACGCCCAGCACGACCATGTTGGTGGCGTGGTCGATCGTGGCCAGCAGGCCGAACCCGAGGGCCACCAGCAACGAACCGGCGACCAGGTAGCGCTTCCAGAACCCGGTGCGGGTGATCAGGATCCCAGAGACGGTCGAGGAGACCAGCAGGCCACCGACCATCGGGATGGTGAGCAGCCCGGCCGCCGTGGGCGAGTAGCCGCGGGAGATCTGCAGGTACTGGCCGAGGAACACCGTGGAGCCGAACATCGCGACACCGATGGCGACGCTGGCGATGATCGCCAGGGTCGTCGTCCGGTCGCGGAACAACCGGAGCGGGACGATCGGCTCCTCCGCACGCAGCTCCGCGACCACGAACGCGACGAGGGCGAGCACGCCGCCCCCGACGAACAGCGCGGTCTCCAGGGACGCCCAGGCGAAGCTGTCCCCGGCCAGGGTCACCCAGATCAGCAGCGCCGAGACGCCGGCGGTCAGGAACGTCGCACCCAGGTAGTCGATGGAGACCGCACGTCTGGTGACCGGCAGGTGCAGGGTCCGCTGCAGCAGCACCAGGGCGACGAGGGCGAACGGGACGCCGACGAAGAAGCACCAGCGCCAGCCCAGCCAGCTGGTGTCGACCAGCAGGCCACCGATCAGCGGGCCACCGACGGTGGCGACCGCCATCACCGAGCCGAGCAGGCCGGAGTACCGACCCCGCTCCCGCGGGCTGATCATCGCCGCCATCGCGATCTGCACCAGCGCCTGCAGCCCACCCAGGCCCAGGCCCTGCAGCACCCGCCAGCCGATCAGCGTCGGCAGCGACTGCGAGAGCCCGGCCAGCATCGAGCCGACGACGAAGACCACGATCGCGATCTGGATGAGCAGCTTCTTGCTGAACAGGTCGGCGAGCTTGCCCCAGATGGGCGTGGACGCGGTCGAGGCCAGCAGGGTGGCGGTGACCACCCAGGTGTACTGGCTCTGCGAGCCGCGCAGGTCGGTGATGATCGTCGGCAGGGCGTTGGAGACGACGGTCGAGGACAGGAACGCCACGAACATCGCCAGCAACATCCCCGACAGCGCGCTGAGGATCTGCCGGTGCGTCATCCGGCCCTGCTGCTCGGCGGGGCCGGGCGCCGCCGGGCCGGCGGTCGCCCCGGCGGCCGGCCGGGGCGGTGCGGAGCTGCTCATCCGTGGCTCTCCTGGACGTTGCGAGTACGGGGGCGAGCGCCGTCCGGTGGCCGATCGGCCCCGCGCGCCGGGAACCCGGTACATGTAGACAGCAACCATCGTGCACCCGTTTGTTGCAGCATGCAACAAGGGTTTCCGGTGAGCCGCGTCTCCCAGAAGCAGGACGGGCGGCGACCGGACCTCTGGGGTCCGGTCGCCGCCCGTCCGGCGGTACTCGCTCAGCCTGGGGTCAGGCCGGCACCTGTAGCGCCTCGAGCACCAGCTCCGCCGGGTGCCAGGCGGTGCGCTGCGTGCCGTGGAAGATCTGCTGGCGGCAGGACACCCCCGTCGCGGCGATGACCGCGTCGGGCGCGGCGGCTCGGACGGCCGGGAACAGCCGGTCCTCCCCCACCTGCAGGGACACGTCGTAGTGCTCGGACTCGAAACCGAACGACCCGGCCATGCCGCAGCAGCCGGCGTCCAGCTCCTGCACGGTGACCCCGGGGATCCGCGACAGCAGGGCCACCGTGGCCGCCGTCCCGGCCTCGGCCTTCTGGTGGCAGTGGCCGTGGAAGACCACCGTGCGCCCGGCCAGCCAGCTGTCCGCCCGCAACTGCAGCCGGCCGTCGTCGATCGCCTCGACCAGCAGCTCCTCCGGCAGCTTCACCCGCGCCGCGACGTCCCGGACGTTCGGGTCGTCGGGGAGCAGCTCCACGTGCTCGGCGCGCAGCGTGAGGATGCAGGAGGGCTCGCAGCCCACGATCGGCGAACCCGGCTCGGAGCCCTCGCAGAGGTTCGCCGCCAGCTTCTGCGCCTTGCCCCGGGCGTCGTCCAGCAAGCCCTTGGAGATGCTCGCGCGGCCGCAGCACCCCTTGCTCTCCAGCCGCACCGGGTGCCCGGCCGCCTCCAGCAGCCGCACCACGGCCTGACCGATGCCCGGCTCGGTGTAGCTGGTGAACGAGTCGGCCAGCATCGTGACCGGCTGCTGGGTCAGCGCCGCCGGCGCCTCGTGCCGCTTGAACCAGCGCATCAGGGTGGTCCGGTGGAAGACCGGCAGGTCCCGCTGGCGCGCGATGCCGAGGCGGGAGTCCATCAGCGCCCGCAGCGGCTTGATCCGCAGCGGGAGGTTGGACAGCGGCGCGGTGGCCGAGCCCAGCCGGTTGAGCGTCCGGATCGCCCCGAACGCCCGCGACCGCAGCGGGGTGCCGTGCACGTCGTGCTTGGCCGCCAGCGCCTCGCTCTTCATCGCCGAGACGTCGACGCCCAGCGGGCACTCGCTCTTGCAGGCCTTGCACATCAGGCACAGGTCGAGCACCTCGTGCAGCCGCTCGTCGGCCAGCGCGGTGTGCGGGTCGCCCTCGCTCAGCGCCTTGACCAGCGCGCCGGCCCGGCCGCGGGTGGAGTGCTCCTCCATCCGGGTGGCGATGTAGGACGGGCACATCGCCCCGGTCGTGGACTTGCGGCACAGCCCGATGTTCATGCAGCGGTCGGCGGCGCCGAACATCCCGCCGACGACGTCGAACTGCAGCCGGGTGCGCAGCGGGCCGGGCGTCGGCGGGTTCGCGTCCCGCAGGTGCTCGGTCATCGCCGGGGAGTCGACGATCTTGCCGGGGTTGAGCGTGCCCTGCGGGTCGAACAGGCCCTTGACCTGCCGCATCGCCTCGTAGAGGTCGTCGCCGAACAGCTCGCGGTTGAACTCGCTGCGGGCCAGGCCGTCGCCGTGCTCGCTGGAGTTCACCCCGCCGTACTCACGCACCAGGTCCTTGATCTCCACCGCCACCGAGCGCATGACCTCGACCTGGCCGGGCTGGCTCAGGTCGACGAACGGGCGGATGTGCAGGCAGCCGACCGAGCAGTGCCCGTAGAAGCCCGCCTCCAGCTGGTGCCGGTCCAGCACGTCCTTGAACCGGGCGGTGTACTCGGCCAGGTGCTTGGGGTCGACCGCGGTGTCCTCGATGAACGCCAGCGGCCGGCGGGCGCCCACGGAGTTGGCCATCAGCAGGCCCAGGGCGGACTTGCGCACCTTGAGCAGCGCGCCCTGCTGGGCCGGGGTGACCGCCCGCAGCGTGTGGTAGCCGTGCCCGTTGCGCTCCCACAGCTCGATCAGCCGGTCCATCGACTCGACCAACTGGGCCTCGTCGTCCCCGGTGAACGAGACGAACAGCAGCGCGTCGGGGTCGCCCTGCAGGATCTTGCCCAGCCCGGCGTACTCGATCTTCTGCCGGGAGAGGTCGAGGATCGTGCGGTCCAGCAGCTCCACCTGGGCGGGGTCGACCGTCAGCGCGTCCTCGGTGGCGTTGATCGCCGCCTGCACCGTCTCGAAGTGGCCCACCGCGAAGACCTGCTTCGACGGCTTGGGCACCAGCCCGACCCGGGCGGCGGTGATGATCGCGAGCGTGCCCTCGGAGCCGACCAGGAACTTGGCCAGGTCGAAGGGCTGCCCCTCGGCCAGCCGATCGAGCCGGTAGCCCCCGGCCCGGCGCCAGAAGGACGGGAACCCGGTGGCGATCGCCTCCGCGTTTTCCGCGACCAGCTCGGGCAGCCGGCGGTAGATCTCCGCCTCGAGCGTGTCGCCCTGCGCCCGGCGGGCGCGCTCGGCCTCGTCGACGACGCCGAACGTGGCCGTCGACCCGTCGGCCAGGACGACGTCGACCTCCTCGACGTGGTCGATCGTCATGCCGAAGCGCACCGAGCCGCTGCCGGCGGAGTTGTTGCCGATCATCCCGCCGATGGTGGCGCGGTTGGACGTCGAGGTGTCCGGCCCGAACATCAGCCCGGCGGCCGCGGCGGCCCGGTTCAGGTCGTCCTGGACGACGCCCGGCTCGACCCGGGCGGTGCGGGCCTCGGGGTCCAGCTCGGTGATCCGGTGCATGTGCCGGGAGAGGTCGAGCACCAGGCCCGGGCCGACGGTCTGCCCGGCCAGGCTGGTGCCCGCGCCACGGGCGAGCACCGGGATGCCGGCCTCGCGGGCCAGCCGCACCGCGGCCACCACGTCGGCGGTGTGCGCCGGGTAGGCGACCCCGACCGGGGTCATCGTGTACATCGAGGCGTCCTGGCTGAACAGGTGCCGGGTGTAGTCGTCGAAGGCGACCTCGCCGTCCAGCGCCCGGGTCAGCTCCTGCTCGAGGTCCGCCACCCCCACGCGGGGGCGCTCGGGGGCCGCCGTCATGCCTGCTGCAGGCGCTCGAGGGCCGCCTGGATGCCGTTCGGGTCGATCTGCACGCCGCTGCGGACCAGGCCCATCTGCACGCCGCCCAGGGTGCCGACGAGGGTCAGGTCGTTGAAGTGGCCCAGGTGCCCGATCCGGAAGACCTTGTCGGCCAGCTTGCCCAGCCCGGCACCCAGCGACATGTCGTACTCGCGGAGGATCACCTCGCGGATCGCGTCCGCGCCGCCGTCCGGCAGGTAGATGGCGGTCAGCGAGCCGGAGTACTCCCGCTCGTCCAGGGCCAGCACCTCCAGCCCCCAGCCGCGCACGGCGGCCCGGGTGGCCTCCGCGTGCCGGGTGTGCCGGGCGTAGACGTTGGCCAGGCCCTCGTCGTCCAGCATCTCCAGCGCCACCTTCAGCGCGTACAGCAGGTTCGTGGCCGGCGTGTACGGGAAGAAGCCGCGCTCGTTGGCGGCCAGGATCGGCTGCCAGTCCCAGAACGACCGGGGCAGCCCGGCGGTCTTCGACGCCTGCAGCGCCTTCTCGCTGACCGCGTTGAAGCTCAGCCCCGGCGGGAGCATGAGCCCCTTCTGCGACCCGGCGACGGTGACGTCGACGCCCCACTCGTCGTGCCGGTAGTCGATGCTGCCCAGCGAGGAGATCGTGTCGACCAGCAGCAGGGCCGGGTGCTCGGCGGCGTCGATGGCCTTGCGTACCTCGGGGACCCGGCTGGTCACGCCGGTGGAGGTCTCGTTGTGGACCACCATGACGGCCTTGATCTCGTGGCTGGTGTCGGCGGCGAGCCGCTCCTGCGCGGCCTGCGGGTCGGCGCCGTGCCGCCAGTCGCCGGCCACGAACTCGACCTGCAGGCCGAGCCGGCTGGCCATGTCCTGCCAGAGGGTGGCGAAGTGGCCGGTCTCGAAGGCCAGCACCTTGTCCCCGGGCGAGAGCGTGTTGGTCAGCGCCGCCTCCCAGGCCCCGGTGCCCGAGGCGGGGTAGATGACCACCGGCTGGGTGGTGCCGAAGACCGGCTTGACGGCCTCGAGGACCTCCAGGCCGAGGGCGGCGAACTCCGGGCCGCGGTGGTCGATGGTCGGGGCGGACATCGCCCGCAGCACCCGGTCGGGCACGTTGGTCGGCCCCGGGATCTGCAGGAAGTGGCGCCCGCCGGTCGTCGTCGTCACTGACATGCCCGTGCCTCCATGGGTGTGGCCCTCTCGTCCGGATCCCCGGCTCGACACCGGAAGTCCACCATGCGGGAGGCTACTACCGGCAGGCGGATTGGCGCAGAGACATCTCGGACGTCCTGTGACCCTTGACACTGGCCGCGCCACACCATCTAATCCCCGCTAGCGAAAGCGCGGTTCCGTATCGCGGAAGCGCCTGACCGGCGGGTGACACCCGCCTCGACCGAACCCTGGGGACGCCGGTGTCCGTACAGCTCGTGCTGATCTCGATCCTGCTGGTGGTGTTCCTGATCGCCACGGTGATGCCCGTGCACATGGGCGCCTTGGCGCTGGTGGCGGCGTTCATCGCCGGCTACTTCATCTACGGCACCGACGGCGACCCGACGTACGACGACGCGGTCTTCGGCTTCTTCCCCGGGTCGTTGTTCGTCGTCCTGGTCGGGGTGACGTACCTGTTCGCCATCGCGAAGAACAACGGCACCGTCGACTGGCTGGTGCACGCCGCGGTGACCGCATCCGGCGGCCGGCTCGCAGCCATCCCGTGGGCGATGTTCGCCGTCACCGGCGTGCTCACCGCCATCGGCGGCGTCGTGCCGGCGGTGGTGGCGATCATCGCCCCGGTCGGCATGTCCTTCGCGCGGCGCTACCAGATCAACCCGGTGCTGATGGGCCTGTTCATCATCAACGGCGCCACCGCCGGCGGGTTCTCGCCGCTGTCGATCTTCGGTGTCATCACCAACACCGTGGTCGCCGACAACGGCCTGGAGGGCAGCCCGCTGTTCCTCTGGGGTGCCTCGATCGTCATCAACATCCTGCTCTCCATCGCCGTCTTCTTCCTGTTCGGCGGCCGCAAGCTGCTCGGCGGCGGGCGGGTCGACCTGACCGACAAGCGCGACGACGACTTCGTGGCGGCCTCCGTCGCCGGGGACGCCACCGAGGACACCGGCGAGGACATCCCCGGCGGCCCTGCCCGCGGCGTGGCCATCGGCAGCACCGGCACCGCCGGTGCGGCGGTCTCCGGCGGCCGGGTCACCGAGGCGCGGCACGGCGAGCCGGGCCACCAGCACTCCCACGTCGAGGACCGCGCCGACCAGAAGGCGCTGCAGACCACCGCGCTGGCCGTCGACAACGCGCCCGACCCGGTCACCACGCTCGACCGGGACCGCACGCTGACGCTGATCGGGCTGGTCATCCTGGTCGTCGGGTCGCTGCTCCCCCTGGACCTCGACATCGGCCTGATGGCGATCACCGTCGGCGTCATCCTGTCGGTCATCGCCCCCCGCGGCGCCAAGGGCGCCGTCGGCCAGATCGCCTGGCCGACCGTGCTGCTGATCTGCGGCATCGTCACGTTCGTCGGGCTGATGCAGGACCAGAACGTGCCCGGCTGGCTCGGGGACAACGTCGCCCAAATGGGCCTCCCGTTGATCGCCGCGCTGCTGATCTGCTACATCGGCGCCGTCGTCTCGGCCTTCGCCTCCACCACCGGCATCCTCGGCGCGCTGATCCCGCTGGCCGTGCCCTTCCTCCAGGGCGACAACGCGATCGGGGCCATCGGCCTGATCACCGCGCTGGCGATGTCCTCCTCGATCGTCGACTCCAGCCCGTTCTCCACCAGCGGGGCACTCGTCGTCGCCAACGCCACCGAGGCCGAGCGGGAGCGGACGTTCAAGAACCTGACCGTCTGGGGCTTCTCGATGGTCGCGCTCATCCCGCCGATCACCTGGTTGATCCTGATCGTGCCCGGCTGGCTCTGAGCAGCACCCGCACCACCCGCGCCCCGGTCGGCACCCAGCCACCGGGGCGCGGTCACGTCCCGACCACGACATCCCCACCACGACATCCCCACCACGACGAGACCACCACCACCCGCGGAGGCAGACGTGAGCACACCCGCACCGCCGGACCAGCCGCCCCTGACCGGCATCACCGTGCTGGAGGTCGGCGTCTTCATGGCGGCGCCGTACGCCGCGATGCAGCTGGCCGACCTGGGCGCCCGGGTGGTCAAGGTCGAGGACCCCCGGTCCGGTGACCCGGTCCGGGCCAGCGGGCCGTTCGTCGACGGCGAGAGCTCGCCGTACCTGCGGCTGAACCGGAACAAGGAGTCCGTCGCGCTGGACCTGAAGTCACCCGCCGGCAAGCAGGCGTTCCTCGACCTGGTCGCCTCCGCCGACGTGGTGATCGAGAACCTGCGGCCCGGCGCGATGGCCCGGCTGGGGCTGGACGCCGAGGGGATCTGGGCGGTCAACCCGCGGGTGGTGCACGCCTCCGGGTCCGGCTGGGGGCAGGACGGGCCGCTCGCCCCGCTCCCCGGGCTGGACATCATGGCCCAGGCGCGCAGCGGGATCATGAGCATCACCGGCACGCCGGGCGGCGAGCCGGTCAAGGTCGGCGTCCCGGTCTGCGACCTGGTCTGCGGCCTCTACCTGGCACTCGCGGTCACCGCGGCGCTGCGCGAGCGGGACCGCACCGGCGTCGGCCAGTCGATCGACGTCTCGCTGTTCGAGGCCGGGGTCAGCCTCGCGGTGTGGGAGGCCGGCAAGTGGTTCGCCACCGGCGAGGTGGGCGGCCCGCTGGGCTCGGCGCACCAGAGCCAGGCGCCCTACCAGGCGTTCCAGACCGCCGACGGCTGGGTGACCATCGGCGCGAACACCCCCAACACCTGGGCCGGGCTCTGCGCCACCCTGGACATGGCCGACGAGCTCGCCGACCCCGGCTACGCCGACGCCAGCCGCCGGCACGCCCGCCGCGGCGAGCTGCTGGACGTCGTGGAGAGCCGCACCCGGACCCGCACCACCGCCGACCTGCTCACCGCGCTGGGTGCGGCCGGGGTGCCGTGCGCCCCGATCAACGACTACGGCGAGGTGTTCACCGACGAGCACTTGAACGCCCGGGAGTTCTTCTGGGACGCGCCGCACCCCACGCTCGGGCCGGTGCGGCAGATCGGCTCGCCGATGCGGTTCTCCCGGACCCCCGCCGTCCGCGGCGTCGCCGGCCCCCCGCTGGGCGCCGACACCCGCGCGGTGCTCACCCGGTACGGCGTCCCCGCCGACGTCGTCGACGCCGTCGCCCCATCCAGCCGAGAGGACGACGCATGAGCGAGCTCGAGGTCACCCAGGACGGCGCGGTGCTGACCGTGCTGTTCAACCGCCCCGAGGCCCGCAACGCGATGACCTTCGCGATGTACGAGGGGCTCGAGGAGGCCTGCGCCCGGGCCGACGCCGAGGAGTCGGTGCGGGTGCTGGTGCTGCGCGGCGCCGGCGGCCGGGCCTTCGTGGCCGGCACCGACATCGCCCAGTTCCTGGAGTTCACCAGCGGGGACGACGGGATCGCCTACGAGGCCCGGATCGAGCGGGTGGTCAACCGCCTGGAGGACGTCACCGTGCCGACCGTCGCCGCGGTCGAGGGCTCCTGTGTCGGCGGCGGGCTCGCCCTGGCCGCCGCCTGCGACCTGCGGGTGGCGACGGCGTCGTCCCGGTTCGGCGTCCCGATCGCCCGCACGCTGGGCAACTGCCTGTCGATGAACACCTACTCGCTGCTGGTGCACCACCTGGGCCCCGGTCGCACGCTGGACATGCTGCTGCGCGCGAAGCTGCTGTCCGCCGCCGACGCGGCCGCCGCCGGCTTCGTCGGTGAGGTGGTGCCCGACGGGGAGCTGGACCCGGCGCTGGCGTCGCTCGTCGAGACGCTGCTCGGGCACGCGCCGCTGAGCATGAAGGCCGCCGGCCAGGCGGTGGCGCGGCTGCGCCGGGCCGACCTGCCCGACGGCGACGACCTGGTGCGGGAGGTGTTCGGCAGTGCGGACTTCCGGGCCGGCGTGCGGGCGTTCGTGGACCGTGGACAGGTCAGCTGGACCGGCCGCTGAGCGCGCGGGCGCCGTCCTCCCGCAGCTCGGCGGCCAGCCCGGCGGCGGTCCGCTGCAGCAGCGCCACGATCGCCGGCACGCTCTCCATCGGCACCCGCCCCTCGGGGCCGGAGACCGAGATCGCGGTCTGCGCCGGGCCGCCGGGCACCGGGACGGCGACGCAGCGGACGCCGATCTCCTGCTCACCGTCGTCCAGCACGTAGCCCTGCGCGGCGATCTGCGGCAGCAACGCCAGCAGCTCGTCGGGGTCGGTGATCGTCTTGTCGGTGCGGCGGGGCATGCCGCCGCGCTCCAGCAGCTCACGGGCGGTCGAGACGGGCAGCTGGGACAGCAGCGCCTTGCCGACCCCGGTGCAGTGCAGGTGCACCCGGCGGCCGACCTCGGTGAACATCCGCATCGAGTGCTTGGAGGGCACCTGAGCGACGTACACCACCCGGTCGCCGTCCAGCATCGCCAGGTTCGCCGTCTCCCCGGTGGAGTCGACCAGGTCGCTCAGGTGCGGCCGGGCCCAGGTGCCGAGCGTCCGCGAGGAGCTCTCGCCGAGGTGGATCAGCCGGGGGCCCAGCACGTACCGCCGGGAGGGGAGCTGGCGTACGTACCCGCGGGCGACCAGCGTGCGGACCAGCCGGTGGATCGTGGACAGTGGCAGGCCGCTGTCCACCGCGAGCCGGGAGAGCGCGACCTCGCCGCCGTCCTCCGCCATCAGCTCCAGGAGCAGGAAGGCCCGCTCGAGGGACTGCACGCCCCCGTCGGAACCGCTGATCGCGCCGCCGGTCTCGGCCATGCCACTCCTCCGTCGTCCCGCGCACCCGGGGCCCGCCACCGTGCTCGCTCCCCGGGAACCCGGGGCCGCACGGCCGCCGGGCACCGGAGCGCCCGCGGTCGTCTTGACCCCACTGGTGACCGAGGATACGTTTTCCACATCACAGATGGAACCTTCCGCTTCTCGGAAGGTGACACCACTCGTACGGCCCGTCCCGCCGGCCCGGGGAACGCCTCGGTGGCACTGCCGGACGGCACCGACCCCCAGGGAGAGCAATGAGCACCGTCGACGGCGTGGAGATCACCGGCCCGATGGGCCCGCGGTTCGACGAGGTCCTGACGCCTCAGGCTCTGGAGCTCATCGCGCTGCTGCACCGCGAGTTCAACGGCCGTCGGCTGGAGCGGCTGCAGGCCCGCACGGAGCGGGTGCAGGCACTCGCCGACGGCGGCACGCTGGACTTCCTGCCGGAGACGGCCTCGGTCCGCGAGGACGACTCCTGGCGGGTGGCCCCGCCGGCCCCCGGCCTGGTCGACCGCCGGGTGGAGATGACCGGCCCGACCGACCGCAAGATGACCATCAACGCGCTCAACTCCGGCGCGAAGTGCTGGCTGGCCGACCAGGAGGACGCGAACTCCCCGCTGTGGGAGAACGTCGTCAACGGTCCGCTCAACCTGATGGACTCGATCGACCGCACCATCGACTTCACCAGCCCGCAGGGCAAGAGCTACGAGCTCAAGCCGGACGACGAGCTGCCCACGATCATCGTCCGCCCCCGCGGCTGGCACCTGCCGGAGAAGCACATCACCGTCGACGGTGAGCAGACCTCGGGCAGCCTGGTCGACTTCGCGCTCTACCTCTCCGCCTGCGGGCAGAAGCAGATCGACCGCGGTCAGGGCCCGTACTTCTACCTGCCGAAGATGGAGAGCCACCTCGAGGCGCGGCTCTGGAACGACGCCTTCAACCTCGCGCAGGACCAGCTGGGCATCCCGCGCGGCACCATCCGGGCCACCTGCCTGATCGAGACCTACCCGGCGGCCTTCGAGATGGAGGAGATCCTCTACGAGCTGCGCGAGCACTCTTCCGGCCTCAACGCCGGCCGCTGGGACTACCTCTTCAGCGTGATCAAGACGTTCCGCACCCGCGGTGAGGACTTCACCCTCCCCGACCGGAACTCGATCACGATGACCGTGCCGTTCATGCGGGCCTACACAGAGCTGCTGGTGCGCACCTGCCACAAGCGCGGCGCGCACGCGATGGGCGGCATGTCCGCGTTCATCCCGAGCAAGGACCCGGAGAAGAACGAGTTCGCGTTCAACAAGATCACCGAGGACAAGAGCCGCGAGGCCAACGACGGCTTCGACGGCTCCTGGGTGGCCCACCCGGGCATGGTCCAGACCGCGATGGACGCCTTCGACAAGGTGCTCGGCGAGCGGCCGAACCAGCTGGACAAGCTGCGTGAGGACGTGTCGGTCAGCGCGGCCGACCTGCTCAACGTGAAGGCCACCCCGGGCGAGGTCACCGAGGCGGGCCTCCGGGCCAACGTCAGCGTCGGCATCCAGTACGTGGAGTCCTGGCTGCGCGGCTCGGGTGCCGCCGGCATCAACGGCCTGATGGAGGACGCCGCCACCGCCGAGATCAGCCGCAGCCAGGTCTGGCAGTGGCTGCACAACGGGGTGTCGCTCAACGACGGCCAGCAGGTCACCACCGAGCTCGTGCAGCGGGTGATCGAGGAGGAGATGGCCGCCATCGCCGAGGCCAAGGGAGATGCGTACTCCTCCGGCCGATGGGACGATGCCCGTGCGCTCTTCACCGAGATGGCCCTGGGCGACGAGTACAACGACTTCCTGACCGTCCCGGCCTACGAGCGCATGCCCTGATCTCCGCCCCTGGGGGCCAAAGTCGCTATTTTGGCCCCCAGGGGCACACCCCCGCTGGCCACCGAAATGGCCATTTCGGTGGTCAGCGGGGACCGCACCAGATCGCACGTCACAGCAGGTCCGGCAACGAAGGCGGAACCTCATGAGCGGCATGCACGGCACCGAGACGACGGCCGGCCCGGTCCTCGGCGACACCCCACCCGAGGCCACGTCGGCCACCGGTGAGGCAGGGGACAACGCCGCGGGCATCGCGGCCGTGGGCCGGGTGGCCCGCGAGCTGATGCCCGAGACCGGGGTGATCGCCGACCCGACCCAGCTGCGCACCTACGAGTGCGACGGCCTGGCCCACTACCGGGTCACCCCCGCACTGGTGGTCCTCCCGGAGACGACCGAGCAGCTGGCCGCGGTGGTCAAGGCCTGCTCGGAGCACGGCGTCCCGTTCGTCGCCCGCGGCTCGGGCACCGGGCTGTCCGGCGGTGCACTCCCCCGGGCCGACGGCGTCCTGCTGGTCACCTCCCGGATGCGCACCATCCACGAGGTCCGCCGCGCCGACCAGCGCGCGATCGTGGAGCCCGGCGTGATCAACCTCGACGTCACCAGGGCCGCCACCCCGGAGGGCTACTACTACGCCCCCGACCCCAGCAGCCAGCAGATCTGCTCCATCGGCGGCAACCTGGCCGAGAACTCCGGCGGCGCGCACTGCCTGAAGTACGGGTTCACCAGCAACCACGTGCTCGGCACCGAGCTGATCACCCCGCAGGGCGACGTCGTGCAGCTGGGCGGCCTGGCGCCGGACTCCCCCGGCTACGACCTGCTCGGCACCGTCGTCGGCTCCGAGGGCACCCTCGGCATCGCCACCACCGCCACCGTCCGGCTGGTGCGGCTGCCCGAGGAGGTCCGCACCCTGCTCGTCGGGTTCCACACCACCGACGACGCCGGCGCCGCCACCTCGGCGATCATCAGCGCGGGCGTCCTGCCCGCCGCGATCGAGATGATGGACGCGCTGGCCATCGAGGCCGCCGAGGCCGCCGTGCACTGCAACTACCCGGACGGCGCCGGCGCGGTGCTGGTCATCGAGCTCGACGGCGCCTCGGCCGAGGTCGAGCACGAGTACGCCCTGGTCGAGCGGTTCTGCCAGGAGAACGGCTCCTTCGAGCTGCGGCTGGCCACCGACGCCATGGAGCGCGCGCTGATCTGGCGCGGCCGCAAGTCCGCCTTCGCCGCGGTGGGCCGGATCAGCCCCGACTACATCGTGCAGGACGGCGTGATCCCGCGGACCGCGCTGCCCGAGGTGCTCCGGGCGATCGCCGAGCTGTCGGAGTCCTCCGGCGTCCGGGTGGCCAACGTCTTCCACGCCGGCGACGGCAACCTGCACCCGCTGGTGCTCTTCGACGGAGAGAAGGAGGGCGCCGGCGAGGCCGCGGAGAAGGTCAGCGGCGCGATCCTGGACCTCTGCATCACCCACGGCGGGGCGATCACCGGCGAGCACGGGGTGGGCGTGGACAAGGCCGCCTACATGCCGAAGATGTTCACCGACGACGACCTGGACACCATGCAGCTGGTCCGGTGCGCCTTCGACCCGGGCAACATCTCCAACCCGGGCAAGGTCTTCCCGACCCCGCGGCTCTGCGGCGAGGTGCCCGGCAAGCGGAAGAAGGCGCACCCGCTGGTCGAGGCCGGTCTGGCGGACGCGTTCTGATGACCACCGTCGACCTCGACAGCGCCCGTACCGCCCTCGCCGACGCCTGCGGGGAGATCACCGACGCCACGCCCGCCGACGCCGTCGACGGGGTGCCCGCCGCACTCGTCGCCCGGCCCGGCTCCACCGAGGAGACCGCCGCCGTCCTGCGCGCCGCCGCGGCCGCCGGGCTCACCGTCGTCCCGCGCGGCCAGGGCACCAAGCTCACCTGGGGCCGGCCGCCGGAGTCCGCCGACGTGGTGCTGGACCTCAGCCGGATGAACCGGGTGCTCGACCACGCCGCCGGCGACCTCATCGTCGACACCGAGGCCGGCGCGCTGCTCTCCGACGTCCAGCAGACCGCGAGCTCGGCCGGGCAGCGACTCGCCCTGGACGAGCCGATCGCCGGCGGCACGGTCGGCGGCATGCTGGCCACCAACGCCAGCGGTCCCGGTCGGGTCGCCGTCGGCACCGCCCGCGACCTGCTGATCGGCGTGACCGTGGTGCGCGCCGACGGCGTGGTCGCCAAGGCCGGTGGCCGGGTCGTCAAGAACGTGGCCGGCTACGACCTGGGCAAGCTGGTCATCGGCTCGTTCGGCACCCTCGTCGTCGTCACCCGGGCGGTGTTCCGGCTGCACCCCGTGCCGGCCGCCCGCCGGTTCGTCTCCGTCCCGTTCGGCACTCCCGAGGACGCCTCCCGGCTGGTCCAGTCGGTGGTGCACGCGCAGGTCGTGCCGGCCGCCGTCGAGGTGGAGTGGCGCGTCGACGGTGCCGGCACGGTCGGCGTCCTGCTGGAGGGCACCCCGGCCGGCGTCGAGGCCCGGACGGCGAGCACCCGGCAGCTGCTGGGCGACGGCGCGTCCGCCGCCGAGGACGCACCCGCCGGCTGGGGCGTGCTGCCGTGGACCGAGGAGCCCGGGTCGACCGGCCTGAAGCTCACCTGCGCGCTGTCCGGGCTGGCACCGGTGCTCACCGCCGCCCGCCGGGCCGCGGAGGACGCCGGGATCGCCCTCACGGTGCGCGGCTCCGGCGGCGCCGGAGTGCTCTACGCCGCGCTGGGCGCCGACGCCCCGGTGGAGGCGCTGGCCGACGTGGTCACCCGGACCCGGGCGGTCTGCACCGAGCACGGCGGCTCGCTCGTCGTCCTCGACGGTCCCCCGGCGGTCAAGACGGCGGTCGACACGTGGGGCCCGGTGCCGGCGATCGACCTGATGCGCCGTGTGAAGGAACAGTTCGACCCCGAGCGCCGCCTGGCGCCCGGCCGGTTCGTCGGAGGCATCTAATGGTCGAGTCCACCCGCGCCCGTTCCGACGAGCCGCAGAGCGATCCGGACAAGGCCGGCGCACTCGCCGCCGGCCCCGTGCCCGTGGGCACCCCGACCGTGCGCCCCGCCTTCGACGACGACCACCCGCCCTCGGCGGAGCTGATCAGCGACTGCGTGCACTGCGGGTTCTGCCTGCCCACCTGCCCCACGTACACGCTGTGGGGCGAGGAGATGGACTCCCCGCGCGGCCGCATCGACCTGATGAAGGCCGGGCTGCAGGGCGCGCCGCTCAGCGACACGATGGTGCAGCACTTCGACGCCTGCCTGGGCTGCATGGCCTGCGTGACCGCCTGCCCCTCCGGCGTCCAGTACGACAAGCTCATCGAGGCCACCCGCGTCCAGGTGGAGCGGCACCACACGCGCAGCCCGGGCGACCGGGCGATGCGCGCGGCGATCTTCGCCCTCTTCCCCTACAAGAAGCGGCTGCGGGCGCTGCGCGGTCCGCTGCGGGCCTACCAGGCCAGCGGGCTGCCGAGCGTCGTGCGCAAGAGCGGGCTGCTGGACCGGCTCGCACCGAAGCTGGCCGCCATGGAGGGCCTGGCGCCGGTGCTGGAGAAGCGGGAGAAGCTGCCCGAGCGCGTGCCGGCCGCCGGCACCCGGCGGGCCGTGGTGGGCATGCTGACCGGCTGCGTGCAGGGCGAGTTCTTCCCCGGCGTGAACGCCGCCACCGCGCGGGTCCTCGCCGCCGAGGGCTGCGACGTGATCATCCCCCGCAAGCAGGGCTGCTGCGGGGCGCTGTCGGTGCACAACGGCCGTCAGCAGGAGGCGGAGTCCTTCGCCCGCTCGACCATCGACGCCTTCGAGGCCGCCGGCGTCGACACGGTCGTGGTCAACGCGGCCGGCTGCGGGTCGAGCATGAAGGAGTACGCCGACGTCCTCGCCGACGACCCGGACTACGCCGAGCGGGCGAAGGCCTTCTCCGCCAAGGTGCGGGACGTCTCGGAGTTCCTCGCCGACCTCGGCAGCGTCGCCCCGCGGCACCCGCTGGAGGTCACCGTGGCCTACCACGACGCCTGCCACCTGGGG
>NZ_JAAKGN010000090.1:0-18766 GCF_011039295.1 Modestobacter sp. KNN46-3
CCGGCCGGCGGTGGCGATCAGGGCCAGGGTGAAGGTGGCGGGCAGGCCCTGGCGGAACTCCGGCATCATCCGCAGGCCCCGACGCAGGGTCGCGGTGGCGCTCTCCGACCGGTGGTCGGTGGCCAGCACCGGCTGGTCGCTCACGCCGGCACCCCCGCGGTCTCCCGCTCGGCCGGGCCGGGCTCGGGCGGCTGGTAGGCGTGCACCAGGCGGGCGTAGCCGGGCACCTGGGCGAGCAGCTCGGTGTGCGTGCCGCGGGCGACGAGCCGGCCGGCCTCCAGCCAGAGCACCTCGTCGGCCAGCGCGATGGTGGCCTGCCGGTAGGCGACCACGACGACGGTGGCCGGCCGGTCGGCGGCGCGCAGCGCGTCCAGGATCCGGGCCTCCACCGACGGGTCGACCGCACTGGTCGCGTCGTCCAGGACCAGCAGCCGGGGCCGGCGGACGATGGCGCGGGCCAGCGCCAGCCGCTGCCGCTGGCCGCCGGAGAGGCTGGCGCCGCGCTCGCCGACCCGGGTGTCCAGGCCGTCGGGGAGCCGGCCGATGAAGTCGTCGGCAGCCGCGATGCGCAGCGCCTCGTGGACCTGCTCGTCGGAGAACGGCCCGCCCAGGGTCACGTTGTCGCGGACGGTGTCGTCGAAGAGGAAGGTCGTCTGCGCGACGAACGCCACCTGGTCGCTGACCTGGCCCTCGCGGAGGGTGCGCAGGTCGACCCCGTCGAGCAGCACCGCCCCGGAGTCCGGGTCGGTCAGCCGCACCAGCAGCCCCGCGAGGGTCGACTTGCCGGCGCCGGTCGGGCCGACGACGGCGAGCGTGCGCCCGGCGGCGACGTCGAAGGTGACGCCGTCCAGGGTCGGGCGGGCGGCACCGCCGTAGCGGAAGGAGACGTCCTGCAGCTCGAGCACGGCGCCCTGGTCGCCGGCGGGCGCCGCGTCGGGCCCGTGCGGGATCTCCCCGGTGGCCTCGAGCACGGGGGTCACCCGGTCGAACCCGGCCATCGCCCGGGGCAGGTCGGCCAGCACCCAGCCGATGGCCCGGATCGGCAACGCCAGCAGGGTGAACAGGTAGGCGATGGAGACCAGGTCGCCGGCGTCGGCAGCGCCGGCCGCGACCCGTTGGGCCCCGATCAGCAACACCGCCAGCGTGCCCAGGTTCGGCAGCGCCTCCATCAGCGGGTCGAACAGACCCCGGACCCGGCCGACGGAGATGAGCCCGTCGCGCAGCTCGTCGGCCTTGACCTCGAACCGGGTGGTCTCGGTGGTCTCCCGGCCCAGCGTCTTGACGACCAGTGCCGCGTCGAAGCTCTCGTGGGCGATCTCGCTGACCTCGGCGCGCAGCTGCTGGGCGCGCGCCATCCGGGGCGACATGACCTGGCTGTAGACGGCGTTCATCACGAACACCAGGGGGAAGACGACCAGCCCGACCAGCGCGAGCAGGGGGTCGGTGAGCACCAGCGCGACGCTGGTGATGGCCACCATGACCAGCGCGCCGCAGGCGAAGGGCAACGGCTGGACGAAGAACCAGGCCGACTCGACGTCGGAGTTGGCGTTGGACAGCAGCTGCCCGGTGGGGTGCCGCTGGTGCCAGGACAGCGGGAGCCGGAGGTACTGGCCGGTGACCCGGCGGCGGTAGTCGGCCTGCAGCCGGTAGGCCATCATCCCGGCGAACAGCCGCCGGCCGATGATGCCGACGATCTTCAGGACGGCGACGACGAGGATCGCCAGGGCGGCCAGCGTCAGCGCAGCCGTGGTGGTGGCGCCCTCGTCGAAGGCCGGCAGCAGCACCCGGGTGGTGATCCCACCGATGACGTAGGCGCTGGCGACCGTCATCCCGCCGTAGAGGCTGCTGCCCAGGAAGGCCAGCGCGAAGATGCCCGGTTGCTCGCGCACGGCGCGCCGTACGTGGCGGAGCCCGCGCCGGACGACGGCGTCTCTGCGGCGCGGCACTGGGGTCCTCCAGGGGGTCGGGCGGTCGGTGGGGTCAGCCTACTCGGGTTCCTTAGGCCCTCTAACGGAATTGCCCGAGCGGCCAGAGAGGGCGGCGTCCGCGGTGTCGGTCACGAGCCGGTCTCGTCGGCGGGCCGTCGGTGCCGGAACGGCGATAACCTCGGCTCGTGCCGACCTCCGCCGTGCCCGTGTCGCAGTCGGAGCGGGCCGCGCTGGCCGACCTGCTGGAGCAGTTGGGGCCCGACCGGCCCACCTGCTGCGAGGGCTGGGCGACGCAGGACATGGCCGCCCACCTGGTGGTGCGCGACCGCCGCCCCGACGCCATGCCGGGGTTCGTGCTGGGTGGGCCGTTCGCGCGGTGGACGGGCCGGGTCCACGGGCGGGCCCGGGAGCGGCAGGACTACGGCCGGCTGGTCGCCGAGGTGCGGTCGGGCCCGCCGGCCTGGGTGCCCACCTCCTGGCCGGTGTTGGACCGGCTCATGAACACCGCCGAGATGGTGATCCACCACGAGGACGTGCGGCGGGCGCAGCCGGGGTGGGCACCGCGGGAGCTGCCCCGGCAGGTGCAGGACCAGCTGTGGAAGAGCGTGCCGGTCCTGGCCCGGGGCCAGGCGTCGCAGCGGCCGACGGCCGGCCTGCTGGTGCGGCGCAGCGACGTGCCCGACGGGTCGCCGGGCAGCGAGCGCCGGCTGCACGACGGTGAGCCGACGACCACGGTGACCGGTGCCCCGCTGGAGGTGCTGCTCTGGGTGAGCGGCCGCCGCGAGGTCGCCTGCGTGGACCTCACCGTCGACTGACTCCCCCACTCACCACAGCGGGCGGTCGGCCTCCTGCCGGATCGGCACCCCGACGGCGGCGAGCCCCTGCTTGACGTCGCCGACGCGCAGCTGCCCGAAGTGGAAGACGCTGGCGGCCAGGACCGCATCGGCGCCGGCCGCCACCGCCGGCGGGAAGTGGTCGACCGCGCCCGCTCCCCCGCTGGCGATCAGCGGCACGGTCACCTCGCGGCGGACGGCGGAGATCAGGTCGGTGTCGAAGCCGGCGCGGGTGCCGTCGGCGTCCATCGAGTTCAGCAGCACCTCACCGACGCCCAGCTGCGCGGCCTGCACCACCCACTCCACGGCGTCCCGGCCGGTGCCGCGCCGGCCACCGTGGGTGGTGACCTCGAACCCCGAGTCGGTCTGCACGCCGTCCCGCACCCGGCGCGCGTCCAGCGACAGCACCAGCACCTGGTTGCCGAACCGGTCGGCGATCTCGGCGATCAGCTCCGGCCGGGTGACCGCCGCGGTGTTCACCGCGATCTTGTCCGCGCCGTTGCGCAGCAGCCGGTCGACGTCGGCGACGCTGCGCACCCCACCGCCGACGGTGAGCGGGATGAACACGCTCTCCGCCGTGCGCCGGACGACGTCGTAGGTGGTCTCCCGGTCACCGGAGCTGGCGGTGATGTCCAGGAAGGTCAGTTCGTCGGCACCCTCGGCGTCGTAGACCCGGGCCATCTCCACCGGGTCACCGGCGTCGACCAGGTCGACGAAGTTGACGCCCTTCACCACCCGGCCGGCGTCGACGTCCAGGCACGGGATCACCCGCACGGCCAGGCTCATGCCGCACCCCGTACGGCGTCCGCCTCGACCTCGACCAGCATCGCCGGGTCGATCAGCGCCGCCACCTGCACCATCGCGGTGGCCGGCCGGACGTCGCCGAAGAACTCCCCGTGCACCCGCCCGACCTCCTCCCAGCGGCTGATGTCGGTGACGTACATCCGGGTGCGGACGACGTCGCCGAGCGCGAACCCGGCCTCGTCCAGCGAGCGGGCGATGGTGGTGAGCGCCACTCGGGTCTGCGCGCCGGCATCCCCGGGGTGCACCACCTGCCCGTCGACGGTCGCGGTGGTGCCGCTGACCCATGCGGTGTCGCCGGCGACGACGACCCGGCTGTAGCCGACGACCGCCTCCCAGGGAGCCCCCGAGCCGAGTCGGAGCGCGCTCATGCCAGTTCTTCGGTCAGCGCCAGCGCCTCGGGCAGGGTGAACTGGCCGGCGTAGAGCGCCTTGCCGACGATCGAGCCCTCGACGCCGACCTCGGTCAGCGCGGCCAGCGCGCGGATGTCCTCCAGCGAGCTGACGCCGCCGGAGGCGACCACCGGACGCGGCGTGGCCGCGCAGACCTCGCGCAGCAGCTCCAGGTTCGGGCCGCGCAGCGTGCCGTCCTTGGTGATGTCGGTGACGACGTAGCGGGCGCACCCCTCGGCGTCCAGCCGGGCGAGGGTCTCGTACAGCTCGCCGCCCTCCTTGGTCCAGCCGCGGGCGGCCAGCCGGGTGCCGCGCACGTCCAGACCGACGGCGACCCGGTCGCCGTGCTCGGCGATCGCCCGCGCGCACCACTCCGGGGACTCCAGCGCGGCGGTGCCCAGGTTGACCCGGCGGCAGCCGGTGGCCAGCGCGGCGGTCAGCGACTCGTCGTCCCGGATGCCACCGGAGAGCTCCACGTCGACGTCCAGCTCACCGACCACGCGGGCCAGCAGCTCGCGGTTGGAGCCACGCCCGAAGGCGGCGTCCAGGTCGACCAGGTGCACCCACTCGGCGCCGTCGCGCTGCCAGGCCAGCGCCGCCTCGAGCGGGTCGCCGTAGGAGGTCTCGCTGCCGGCCTCCCCCTGGACCAGGCGGACGGCGAGGCCGTCGGCGACATCGACGGCAGGGAGCAGCTGGAGCTTCGGCACGGGCACAGCCTAGGAGACGCCGCTCCCGGGGCCGCGTGAGCCGCCGGTCCCGTAGCGGGCGGCGAACTGCCCCGGTGGGACGCCGGTGACGCGGGCGAAGTCGCGGGTGAGGTGCGCCTGGTCGGCGTAGCCGAGGGACGCGGCCACCCCGGCGAGGTCGGCCGGGCCCGCGCGGAGCCGCTCCGCGGCCTCCTGCAGCCGGCGTCGCTGGATCAGCCACTTCGGGGTCAGCCCGAGGCGGCGGTGGACCAGCCGCTGCAGGGCCCGCTCGGAGAGGCCGAACTGCGCGCAGACCTGGGCGACGCGGATGACCTCACGGTCGCCCTCCACGTACGCCACCACCCGGTTGACCAGCTCGCCGTCGGCGTCGACCGGCAGCAGCGGTCGCAGTGCGGCGCCGAAGGCCGCCATGGCGGCGGAGTGCGCGGCCGGGGCATGCGGGTCGGGGGCCATCGCGGCGCGGACCCGGGCGGTCAGCGTCTCCCCCGCCGGACCCAGGACGTCGGCCACGTCGACGTGCCGGTCGGTGTGGTCGCTCATCGGCCCGCCGGCGATGAGCGAGCCGGCGGCCGGTGCGCACATCACCCCGACCGCCCACCCGCTGCCGGTCAGCGTCGTCGTGGACAGCCCGGACACGACGCCGTAGAAGCGGGCGTAGTCGGCGGCCACGACGACCAGCGACACCGGGTACTGCAGGACCCGCTGCGGCGCCTCCCGCCCCGCGGGCACCGACCAGACCGGGATCCAGAACCGCTGCAGCAACCCGTCGAACCCCGGGTCCACCGGGTACCGGTACATGACGTGCGAGACGTCGTCCGGCTCCTTGAGGTGGGCGCGCTCCACGGCGTCCCGGGGGGTCGTCCCGCCGTCCGGGGGCCGGCTGTCGGCTTTCATCAAGACCGAGCCTGCCGCACGCCCCTAGGTTCCCGGGCCATGACCTCCACCGCCACGAGCTACGCGGCAGCCCACCGTCCCCTCACCGCGTTGCTCGACACCGTGCCCCCGGCCGGCTGGTCGCGCCCGTCCCCGTGCGAGGGCGGGACCGCCGCCGACGTCGTCGGGCACGTGATCCGGACGCAGCGGGAGTTCCTCACCACGCACGGCGTGGACCTGGGCGAGGCGCCCGACGTGGCCGCCGACCCGGCCGCCGCCTGGCGCGGGCACGCGGAGCGGGTCACCGGGGCCGTCTCCGACGAGGCCGTGGCCTCCCGGGAGTTCGACGGCTTCTTCGGGCGCACCACGGTCGGCGCCACCTTCGAGCAGTTCTACGTGTGGGACATGGTCGTGCACCGCTGGGACGTCGCCCGCGCCGTGGGCGCCGACGCCGACCTCAGCGACGAGGAGCTGGACCGGGTCGAGGCCGGCGCGGACGGCTTCGGAGCCGCCCTCCACATGGAGGGCATCTGCCGCCCGGCCCTGGACGTGCCCGCGGACGCCGACCGGGAGGCCCGCCTGCTGGCCCGGCTCGGCCGGGTGGCCTGACCCGGCGCCCGCTGCGGCAGGGTGGGGCCCATGGAGTTCAGGGACGTCGTCCGCCGGCGCCGCATGGTGCGTGACTACGACCCCGACCGGCCGGTGCCCGCCGAGGTCCGCGAGCGGCTGCTGGAGCACGCGATCCGGGCACCGTCGGCCGGGTTCAGCCAGGGCTGGGCGTTCCTGGTGCTGGAGACGCCGGAGGAGCGCGACCGCTTCTGGACGGCGACCACCGGCCCCGGTGCGCCCGACGGCTGGCTGACCCGGATGCGCCGCGCCCCGCTGCTGGTCGTGCCGCTGTCGCACAAGGCCGCCTACCTGGAGCGCTACGCGGAGTCCGACAAGGGCTGGACCGACCGTGACGAGGCCCGCTGGCCGGTGCCCTACTGGGACGTCGACACCGGGATGGCGTCGCTGCTGATGCTGCTCACCGCGGTCGACGAGGGGCTGGGCGCGTGCTTCTTCGGTGTCCCGCCGGAGCGCATCGCCGCCTTCCGCGAGGCCTTCGGGGTGCCGGCCGCGTACGCACCGATCGGCGCCGTCTCGGTCGGCTACCCCGGCACCGAGGACAAGCGGTCGCCGTCGCTCGAGCGCGGTCGGCGGGGGGTGGACGAGGTCGTCCACCGCGGCAGCTGGTGACTGGTTGACTCCCCCCGTGGACCCGCAGACCCCGACCTCGCGCGCCGTCCTGGTGACCGGCGCCTCCCGCGGCATCGGCCGCGCGATCGCACTCGCGTTCGCCGCCCAGGGCGACCGGGTGGCGGTGCACTGGGGCGGCTCCCGGGAGCGGGCCGAGCAGGTGCTCGCCGAGCTGCCCGGCGACGGGCACGCGCTGGTGCAGGCCGACCTCACCGACCCCATCGCCGTCGGCCGAATGGTCGACGAGGCCGCCGAGGCGCTGGGCGGGCTGCACGTGCTGGTCAACAACGCCGGCGTCTTCACCGCGCACCCGCCGCTGCAGACGAACTACGACGAGTGGCAGGCGGCCTGGCAGCACACCCTGGCGGTCAACCTGGTCGGCCCGGCGAACGCGACCTTCCGCGCGCTGCCGCACCTGATCGCCGCCGGTGGCGGCGCGGTGGTCAACGTCTCCAGCCGGGGCGCGTTCCGGGGGGAGCCGAACAACCCCGCCTACGGCGCGTCCAAGGCCGGGCTGAACGCCTTCGGTCAGTCGATGGCGCTCGCGCTGGCCCCGCACGGGATCTCCGTGGGCACCGTGGCCCCCGGGTTCGTGCAGACCGAGATGGCCCGCGAGGTGCTCGACGGTCCCGGTGGGGACGCCGTCCGGGCCCAGTCGCCCTACGGCCGGGTCGCCGACCCCGCCGAGGTCGCCTCCGCGGTGCTGTGGCTGGCCTCCCCTGGTGCCCGGTTCTCCACCGGCACGATCATCGACGTCAACGGCGCCAGCTACCTGCGCAGCTGATGAAGGACCCCGCTGCCCCCCACCACTCGCGAGCTCGCGGCGGGCCCCTGCAGCGGGGCCGGGAGGAGGGGTCCTTCGTCAGTCGAGCGTGTCGAGCCAGTTGGTGAGCAGCTGCGCGCCGGCGTCGCCGCTCTTCTCCGGGTGGAACTGGGTTGCCGACAGCGGCCCGTTCTCCACCCCGGCGACGAACCGGTCGCCGTGCTCGGCCCAGGTGACCGCCGGCGGGGTCAGCCGGCCGGTGACGCCGGGCTCGGCGAGCGGGAACTCCCGCACCCCGTAGGAGTGCACGAAGTAGAAGCGCTGCCCCTCCAGGCCGGCGAAGAGCTTCGAGCCCTCCGGCGAGGAGACGGTGTTCCAGCCCATGTGCGGGAGCACCGGCGCGTGCAGCTGCTCGACGACGCCGGGCCACTCACCGCAGCCCTCGGTGTCCTGGCCGTGCTCGACGCCCCGCTCGAACAGGATCTGCATGCCCACGCAGATGCCGAGCACCGGACGCCCACCGGCCAGCCGCCGGCCGATGACCTTGGGCCCGTCGACGGCCCGCAGCCCGTCCATGCAGGCGGCGTAGGCGCCCACCCCGGGGACGACGAGACCGTCGGCCTCCAGCGCGACCTCCGGGTCGGCGGACACGGTCACGTCGGCGCCCACCCGGGTCAGTGCGCGCTCTGCCGAGCGCAGGTTGCCCGACCCGTAGTCGAGGACGACGACCTTCTTCACAGCTGCCACGCTACCCACCAGCCCTCTGCGGCCCGCCGGCATTCCCAGGCTGCGGGGCGGCCGTCCGCTAGACCAGGCGCAGGACGCCGGCCGCCGTCGCCAGCAGCGCGGCGACCAGCAGGATGACGGCGAAGGCCACCTGCACCCCGGTGCGCCCGTCGGTGTCGGAGTCGGCCCGGAAGATGCTGTACGCGCCGCCGAGCAGGAACCCGCCGACGACCATGAGCGCGACGCCGAAGCTCACGAGCTCACAGAGCGCCCTTGGTCGAGGGCACGTCGGTGACCCGTGGGTCGAGCGCGACCGCGGTGCGCAGCGCACGGGCCAGGGCCTTGAACTGGCCCTCGACGATGTGGTGGGCGTCCCGGCCGGCGTACAGCACCCGCACGTGCAGGCTGATCCGCGCGTTGAACGCAAAGGACTCCAGCACGTGCTTGGTCAGGCTGGTCGGGTAGTCCGGCCCGATCATCGGCGTCATGTTCTCGGGTTCGGCGTGCACGAAGTACGGCCGGCCGGAGAGGTCGACGGCGGCCTGCACCAGCACCTCGTCCATCGGGATGGTGGCGTCGCCGTAGCGGGTGATGCCGCGCTTGTCCCCGAGCGCCTCGGCGAACGCCTGGCCGAGTGCGATGGCGACGTCCTCGACCGTGTGGTGGGCGTCGATGTGCAGGTCGCCGTCGGCGTGCACGGTCAGGTCGATGCCGCTGTGCTTGGCCAGCGCGGTGAGCATGTGGTCGTAGAAGCCGACCCCGGTGGCGACGTCGGCCGCCCCCGTGCCGTCGAGGTCGACCTCGACCACGAGCTTGGTCTCCTTGGTCGTGCGCTCGACCCGTGCGGTGCGGTTCATGCCGGCGATCCTCCCAGAGAGCTGCGGTGCGCCGGTGCGACCTCACCCAGCGCGGTGAGGAACGCGTCGGTCTCCTCGGTCGTGCCGGCGGTGACCCGGAGCCAGCCGGGCAGCCCGACGTCGCGCACGAGCACGCCGCGGTCCAGCAGCGCCTGCCAGGCCGCGGCGGAGTCGGTGAAGTGCCCGAACAGCACGAAGTTGGCGTCGCTGGGCACGCTGGTCAGCCCCATGCCGGGCAGCGCGGCGACGATCCGGTCGCGCTCGGCCTTGACCAGGGCGACCGTGGCCAGCAGCTGCTCGGTGTGCGCCAGCGCGGCCCGCGCCGCGGCCTGGGTCAGCGAGCTGAGGTGGTACGGCAGCCGGACGAGCTGCAGCGCGTCGACCACGGTGGGGTCGGCGGCCAGGTAGCCCAGCCGCAGCCCCGCCATGCCGAACGCCTTGCTCATCGTGCGGCTGACGATCAGCCGTGGGCGCCCGGGCAGCAGCGAGAGCGCCGAGACCGTGCCGGTGCGGGCGAACTCGGTGTAGGCCTCGTCCACGACCAGGACGCCGTCGGTGACCTCGTACAGCGCGGCGATGGTGTCCAGCTCCACCGCGGTGCCGGTCGGGTTGTTCGGGCTGGTCACGAAGACGACGTCCGGCCGCACCTCGCGCACCTGGGCGGCAGCGGCCGCCGGGTCGATGGTGAAGTCGGCGCGGCGGTGACCGTCGACCCAGGCGGTGCCGGTGCCCGCGCTGAGGATCGGGTGCATCGAGTAGGACGGGGTGAAGCCCAGCGCCGTCCGGCCCGCACCGCCGAAGGTCTGCAGCACCTGCTGCAGCACCTCGTTGGAGCCGTTGGCCGCCCACACCTGCGCCGGGTCGACCCGCTCGCCGCTGGTGCGGGTGAGGTAGGCGGCCAGGTCGGCCCGCAACGCCGTGGCGTCCCGGTCGGGGTAGCGGTTGAGGCCGGTGGCCGCCTCGGCCAGGGCCACCTGGAGGTCCGCCAGCAGCGCCGGGGGCAGCGGGTGCGGGTTCTCGTTGGTGTTCAGCCGGTGCTCGGCCGGTGGCTGCGGCGCGCCGTACGGCGACCGGCCACGCAGCTCCGGCCGCAGCGGGAGGGCCTCCCTCGCCGTCACGACCGGGACGGCGACTGCTGCCGGGCCCGCACCGCGGCGGCGTGTGCCGGCAGGTCCTCGGCTCCTGCCAGGGCGTCGATGTGCCCGGCGACCTCGGCGAGGGCCTGCTCGTCGTACTCGACCACGTGGATCCCACGGAGGAACGTCTGGACGCTGAGCCCGCTGGAGTGCCGGGCGCAGCCGCCGGTGGGGAGCACGTGGTTGGAGCCGGCGGCGTAGTCGCCCAGGGAGACCGGCGCCCACGGGCCGACGAAGACGGCGCCGGCGTTGCGCACCCGCATCGCCACCTCGCGGGCATCGCGGGTCTGGATCTCCAGGTGCTCGGCGGCGTAGGCGTCGACCACGGCCAGCCCGGCGTCCAGGTCGTCGACCAGCACGATGCCCGACTGGGTGCCCCCGAGCGCGGTGGTGATCCGGTCGCTGTGCTTGGTGGCCGCCACCTGTGCGGGCAGCAGCTCACCGACGGCGTCGGCGAGCTCCTCGCTGGTGGTGACCAGCACCGCACCGGCCAGCGGGTCGTGCTCGGCCTGGCTGATCAGGTCGGCGGCGACGTGCACCGGGTCGGCGGTGTCGTCGGCCAGGACGGCGACCTCGGTCGGGCCGGCCTCGGAGTCGATGCCGATGAGGCCACGCAGCAGCCGCTTCGCCGCGGTCGTGTAGACGTTGCCCGGCCCGGTGACCAGGTCGACCGGCGCGCAGGAGCCGGCGCCGTAGCCGAAGACGGCGATCGCCTGGGCCCCGCCGACCGCGTACACCTCGGTGACGCCCAGCAGCGCGCACGCCGCGAGCACCCCGGGGTCGGGCAGGCCGCCGTTGTCCCGCTGCGGCGGGCTGGCCACCGCGATCGAGGTGACGCCGGCCAGCTGCGCCGGGACGACGTTCATGACCACCGAGCTCAGCAGCGGGGCCAGCCCGCCGGGCACGTACAGCCCGACCCGGCGCACCGGCACCCAGCGTTCGGTGACGGTGCCCCCGCGCACCACGTCGGTGGTGACGTCGGTCCGGCGCTGGTCGGCGTGCACGATCCGCACCCGGCGGATCGACTCCTCCAGGGCGGCGCGCACCGCGGGGTCGACGGTGGCCAGCGCCTCGTCCAGCGCGGCCTGCGGCACGGCCATGTCCGGGACGTCGACGCCGTCCAGCCGCGCGGTGATCTCGCGGACCGCCTCGGCGCCGCGCAGCCGCACGTCGTCGCAGATGGGCCGGACGACGTCCAGCACGGAGTCGATGTCGACGCCGGCGCGCGGCAGCAGCTGGGCGAGCTCACGCGGCCCGGGCAGAGCAGGACCACGCAGGTCGATGCGGGACAGCACGGAGCACCTCCGGGTACGACGGGAGAACACCCCACGGTAGACGGCGGGTGCACCGGCCCCGCTGCCCGTAGGCTCCCGGCGTGGGCGAGGACGGGACCGCAGGCCGGGAGGTCATCCCGCTGTTCCCCCTGGAGACCCCGCTCTTCCCCGGCGTGGTCCTGCCGCTGCAGATATTCGAGCCCCGGTACCGCCAGCTCGTCGCCGACCTCTCCGCGCTCCCGGAGGGGACACCGCGCCGGTTCGGGGTCGTGGCGATCCGCCAGGGCTGGGAGGTGGACCGCATCGCGCCTGCCGAGGCCCTGTTCGACGTGGGCTGCACCGCGGCGCTGCGCGTCGTCGCACCCCAGTCCGACGGTGGGTACCAGGTGGTGGCCGTCGGCGATGAGCGCTTCCGGCTGCTCGAGGTCCTGGCGCCCGCCGACCTGGACGAGCACGCGGTGCCCGCCGGGGGCGGGGAGACCGACGCCGGCGCCGGCGCTCCGCCGACGTACCTGCGCGCGGTCGTCGAGTGGCTCGACGAGGAGGAGGCGGCCGAGGAGGCCGCTGGGGACGCCGAGGGGCTGATCGGCGTGGACACCGCCCCCGGGCTGGAGCCCGACGACGTCGTGACCGAGGTGGCCCGCGGCTCGCTGGAGCTGTTGGCCGGGAACGTCCGCGACCTGTTCGCCCGGTACGTCGCCGACGTCGCCATCCGCCAGGGCGGCGGCGACGGGCTCCCGGACGAGGTGCTGGACGCAGTGACCTCCGACGACCTGGTGCCCGAGGACGACGCCGCCCCGGCCGGGATCGCCGACACCGCGGCCCTGCTGCGCGAGGTCAGCGACGACGCGCGGGGGCTGTCCTACCTGGTGGCCTCGGTGGCCCTGCTGACCACCGAGGACCGGCAGACGCTGCTGGCCGAGTCCGCGACGCGCCGCCGCCTGGCCATGGAGTCCCGGATGCTGCGCCGGGAGCTCACCCTGCTGCGGACCCTCGGGGCGGTCCCGGTGCCGCTGCGCCAGTTCGCCACCCCACTGACCCCCAACTGAAGAAGGATCCCCTCGCCCCCCGCCAAGGGGCCTCAGAGGCGGCGGGGAGCTGCCGGTGGCACCGGCGGGAGCGGCGGGCGGAGCGGCAGTTGGTGCTCCGGTCGCGGGGCACCGTCGTCGGGGCGGCCGAGGTCGTCGTCCGGCGTGAGCGCGGTGGCCACCAGGTAGGTGAGGACGGCGACGAAGGGGCCGACGGCCAGCGCCGCGGTCGCGCCCAGGTCGACGCCGGTGGTGACCGTCGCCCCGACCTCGGTCAGCTCCGCCTCGGTGGGCCCGGCCCCCAGCCACTCCCCCAGCTGCCAGGCGACGACACCGGCACCGACCATCCCGGTGGCCAGGCCGACCAGCGCGGGCACCCCGCGGTGGCTGCGCACCAGCCACACCAGGACGCCGGCCGCGAGCCCCAGCCCGGCCAGCACGAGGACGTACACGCCATCGTCGGCCATGAACACCTCGGCGCTCGGCACCCCGACCACCGGCACGAGCTGGCCCTCGGTGACCCGGTAGTCGACCCGCGGGGCGAGCCAGGCCCACAGGGCACCGGCCCCCAGGCCGGCGACCGTCAACGCCAGGACGGTGATCAGCCCGGCCCGCAGGTCGGCGCGACTGCCGCGCAGACCGGGCCCCCACCCGGCCCGGCTCGCCGGCTGCCGGGGCGCCCAGCCCGGTGGGGGTGGCGCCTGCCGGGACGCCGGCGGGGCGCCGGGACCGGCCGGCGCACCCGGTACCGGCCCGGCGGTGCGGGGATCGGTCACCGGTCCAGTGTCGCTGGCCCGGCTGTGCGCGCTCCCGCGGCCCGACCCAGCGCACCCCTGCGCGGGCCCACCGCCGGCCCCGTCCCGAGGAGGACGGGGTGCCCCTTCACAGGAGGGCGACGCTGGTGGGACCCAGCAGTGCCTTGATGTCGCCCATCAGCGCGGTGCTGGGCTGGACCCGTAGCCCCTGGTCCAGCCGCAGGACCGTCTCGCGGCCGCCGTTGAGCAGCTTGAGCTGTACCTCGGTGGTGCCCGGGTGGCTGCCCAGCACCTCACGGAGCCGCTCCACCACCGGCGGGGTGCAGCGGGCCGCCGGCATCGAGACCAGCACCGGCCCCCGGGGACCGTCGGTGACCTCGGGGACGTACACCTCGGAGGCGAACAGCGAGGGGGTGTCGTCCCGACGGCTGATCCGGCCCTTGACCACCACGATCTGGTCGCGGACCACCTTGTCCTGGACCTGCGCCCAGGTCTTCGGGAAGAACAGCACCTCCAGCCCGGCCTCCAGGTCCTCGATGGTGGCGATGGCCCACGGCGCACCCTGCTTGTTGGTGCGCGGCCCGACGGCGGTGAGGATGCCGGCGATCGTGACGTTCGCGCCGTCCTCGACCCCGCCGGAGATGATCTCGGCCAGGGCGGTGTCGGCGTGCGAGGTGAGCACGTGCTCGACCCCGTGCAGCGGGTGGTCGGAGACGTAGAGGCCGAGCATGTCCCGCTCGAACACGAGCTTCTCCGCCTTCGACCAGTCGGCAGTGGGGATCGCGATGTCCAGCGACGAGCCGAACGGGTCCTCGGCGGTCTCGCCGAAGCTGCCGAACAGGTCGAACTGGCCCTCGGCCTCCTTGCGCTTGAGGCCCATCGCCTGGTCGACGGCGTTGGCGTGGATCGCGGCGATGCCCTGCCGGGAGTGGCCCATGGAGTCGAAGGCGCCGGCCTTGGCCAGGGACTCGATGACCTTCTTGTTGCAGGCCACCGTGTCGATCTTGCGCATGAAGTCGGCGAAGTCCTTGAACGCCCCCTTCTCCTCGCGCGCCCGCACGATCGAGTCGACGACGTTCGTCCCGACGTTGCGCACCGAGGCCATGCCGAAGCGGATGTCGTTGCCGACGGCGGTGAAGTCCCAGGAGGACTCGTTGACGTCCGGCGGGAGGACCTTGATGCCCATCCGGCGGCACTCTGCCAGGTACACCGGCCGGCGGTCCTTGTCGTCGCCGACGCTGGTGAGCAGCCCGGCCATGTACTCGGCCGGGTAGTTGGCCTTGAGGTAGGCGGTCCAGTAGGAGACCAGGCCGTAGGCCGCCGAGTGCGCCTTGTTGAAGGCGTAGTCGGCGAACGGGACCAGGATGTCCCAGAGCGTCTTGACCGCGGCGGCGGAGTAGCCGTTGGCCTTCATGCCGGCCTCGAAGCCGACGTACTCGGCGTCCAGGACCGACTTCTTCTTCTTGCCCATCGCGCGGCGCAGCAGGTCGGCCTTGCCGAGGGAGTACCCGGCGACCTTCTGCGCGATCGCCATGACTTGCTCCTGGTACACGATCAGGCCGTAGGTCTGACCCAGGATCTCCTCGAGCGGCTCGGCCAGCTCCGGGTGGATGGGGGTGATCTCCTGCTGGCCGTTCTTGCGCAGCGCGTAGTTGGTGTGCGAGTTCGCGCCCATCGGGCCGGGCCGGTAGAGCGCGCCGACGGCGGAGATGTCCTCGAAGTTGTCCGGGCGCATCAGCCGCAGCAGCGACCGCATCGGGCCGCCGTCGAACTGGAAGACCCCGAGGGTGTCGCCGCGACCGAGCAGCTCGTAGGTCTTCTTGTCGGTGAGGTCCTTGCTGATCTCGTCGAGGTCGACCGGGTCCTTGCCGTTGATGACGATGTTGCGCAGCGCGTCGTCGATCACGGTCAGGTTCCGCAGGCCCAGGAAGTCCATCTTGAGCAGGCCGAGGGTCTCGCAGGTCGGGTAGTCGAACTGCGTGATCACCGCGCCGTCGGCCTCGCGGCGCATGATCGGCACGCTGTCGATCAGCGGGTACCGGCCGATGATGACGCCGGCGGCGTGCACGCCCCACTGCCGCTTCAGCCCCTCGAGCTTGCGGGCCTGGTCGATGACCTCGGCTGCGCCCGGGTCGGACTCGTAGCGGGCCCGGAACTCCCCGGCCTCCTTGTAGCGCTCGTGCTTGGGGTCGAAGATCCCCGACAGCGGGATGTCCTTGCCCATGACGCCGGGGGGCATCAGCTTGGTCAGCTCGTCGCCCACCGAGTAGGGCCGGTCCAGCACCCGGGCGGCGTCCTTGATCGCGGCCTTGGCCTTGATCGTGCCGTAGGTGACGATCTGGCTGACCCGCTCCTCGCCGTACTTCTCCGAGACGTAGCGGATCACCTCACCGCGGCGGCGGTCGTCGAAGTCGATGTCGACGTCGGGCATGGAGACGCGCTCGGGGTTGAGGAACCGCTCGAAGATCAGCCCGTGCTGCAACGGGTCGAGGTCGGTGATGCCCATGGCGAAGGCGGCCATCGAGCCGGCGGCCGAGCCGCGGCCCGGGCCGACCCGGATGCCGTTGTCCTTGGCCCAGTTGATGAAGTCGGCGACCACGAGGAAGTACCCCGGGAAGCCCATCTGGGTGATGATCCCGACCTCGTAGTCGGCCTGCTTGCGCACGTGGTCGGGGATGCCGGCGGGGTAGCGCTTGTGCAGCCCGGCCTCGACCTCCTTGATGAACCAGGAGGTCTCGTCCTCGCCCTCGGGGAGCGGGAACCGGGGCATCAGGTCGGCGCCCTCGGTGAAGGTCACCTCGCACTGCTCGGCGATCAGCAGGGTGTTGTCGCAGGCCTCGGGGTGCTCGGAGAACAGCGCGCGCATCTCCGCGGCCGACTTCAGGTAGTAGCCGTCGCCGTTGAACTTGAAGCGGTTGGGCTCGTTGAGCCGCGAGCCGGTCTGGATGCACAGCAGGGCGTCGTGGGCGTCGGCGTCCTCGCGGTGGGTGTAGTGCAGGTCGTTGGTGCCCAGCAGCGGGATGCCGAGCTCCTTGGCGATCTCGAGCAGGGCGGGCTTGGTCTTCTTCTCGATCGACAGCCCGTGGTCCATGATCTCGGCGTAGAAGTTCTCCCGCCCGAAGATGTCCTGGAAGTCCGCCGCCGCCTGCCGGGCCCGGTCGACCTTGCCCGCGCGCAGCCACATGTTGACCTCGCCGGAGGGGCACCCGGTGGTGGCGATCAGCCCCTTGCCGTACTTCTCCAGCAGGTCGCGGTCGAAGCGGGGCTTGCGGTACTGCCCCTCCAGGCTGGCCAGCGAGGAGAGCCGGAACAGGTTGTGCATGCCCTCGGTGGTCCTGGCCAGCAGGGTCATGTGCGTGTAGGCGGCCTTGCCGCGGTTGGACCCGCCGTCGCCCTCCTCGTCGATCAGCTTGTCGCCGAAGTCGAACGGGGCGCGGTCGAAGCGCGAACCGGGCGTGTAGTAGCCCTCCATGCCGATGATCGGCTTCACGCCGGCGGCCTTGGCGGTCTTGTAGAAGTCGTAGGCGCCGAAGACGTTGCCGTGGTCGGTCATCGCCAGCGCCGGCATGCCCTCGTCGGCCGCGGCCTTGGTGACCTCACCGAGCTTGGCGGCCCCGTCGAGCATCGAGTACTCGGTGTGCACGTGCAGGTGCACGAAGTTCTCTGAGGACGGGGTGCTGCTCACGGTGCGGGGTGCTCCTCACGGGTCGCGTCGGCCCGGCCAGGCAGGGCAGCCAGGACCGACGTGGTCGTTCTCATGACCGGCGGGGAAGGCCGTTCAGCGGTGTCGCTCGGTGGTGCTGTCGAACGGGGACCGGTGCTGTCGATCCTCGCACCTCCGGAGGTCTACGCCGAGGGTCCGACAGAACGTGTCTCGGCGATCCGGACCACTCCGTCACGCCCGCTCCGGGGTCTCAGCGGGCGGCGGCCGGCAGCGCGGAGGAGGGCACGAAGAGGAACCGCAGGTCGATCGCGGCGTGCAGCAGCACCGGCAGCAGCAGCGACCCGGTGTCCAGGTAGACCCCGGCCAGCACGCCCCCGAGGACGCCGGTGGTCACAACCCCGGCCAGCCCCTGGTACGCGTGCGCCACGCCGAACGCGAGCGCGGCCACCAGGACCAGCACCAACGCCGGCAGCCCCGGGGCCAGCGCGGCCACCACGGCGAGGAAGAAGCCGCGGTAGAGCCACTCCTCGCACACCCCCGCGGTGACGCCGACCAGGGCGAACAGCCGGCGCTCGGAGCGGCTGCGGGGAAGCAGGGCGAGCGTCGAGTGCCCCGGGGGCTCGGCGTGCCGGGCCTCGCCGGGGCGGGTGCGGCGCAGCGTCTCCGGCGGCGGCCCGGCCACGGCGCCGCCTCGCAGCGCCCGGGTGGTCAGCAGGACGAGCAGCCCGAGCACGACGACGGCCAGCCAGGTGCCCACCCCGGGCCAGCCCGTCGGCCAGCGCAGGCCCACCTCGGCCGCGCTCACCTCCGGAGCGGCGAGCCAGACCACGAGGGCGACCAGCGCCAGGCCCCACTCGAGCACCAGCAGCCGGCGGTAGAAGGAGCGGCGCGCGGCCGGGTCGGTGCGCAGCCGGCCCTCGAACCGCCGGTGCAGCACGTACCCGACGAACGGCTCCCCCACGACCAGGTAGACGGCGATGATCACCGCCGCCAGCTGCGCGGCGCCGAAGTCGGCGAGCGCAGCAGGGAGGTCGGGGGCTCCGGACACCGGTCGGACGCCTCAGTTCTCGGCGCGCAGGATCGCCAGGGCGCCGGCCAGGTCGGCCGGGTGGTCGCTGCTGAACTCGACCCAGCGCCCGTCGGCCGGGTGGGCGAACCCGAGCCGCACCGCGTGCAGCCACTGCCGCTCCATGCCGAGCCGGGCGGCAAGGGTCGGGTCGGCGCCGTAGGTCATGTCGCCGACGCACGGGTGGCGCAGGGCGGAGAAGTGGACGCGGATCTGGTGGGTGCGCCCGGTCTCCAGGTGGACGTCGACGAGGCTGGCCGCCGGGAACGCCTCCGCCACCTCGTAGTGGGTGACCGACGGGCGGCCGCCGGTCACCACCGCGAACCGCCAGTCGTGCTTGGGGTGCCGGTCGATCGGAGCGTCGATCGTGCCCTTCGACGGATCGGGGTGCCCCTGCACCAGGGCCTGGTAGCCCTTGTCGACGGTCCGTTCCTTGAACGCCGCCTTGAGCAGGGTGTACGCCCGCTCGCTCTTGGCCACGACCATGAGGCCGGTGGTCGCGGCGTCCAGACGGTGCACGATGCCCTGCCGCTCGGCCGCACCGCTGGTGGAGATCCGGTAGCCCGCCGCGGCCAGTCCGCCGGTGACCGTGGGCCCGGTCCAGCCGGGGCTGCCGTGCGCGGCCACCCCGACCGGCTTGTCGATGACCACCACGTCGTCGTCGTCGTGGACGACCCGGAGCCCCGAGACCGGCGCCGGCGCGGCCGGCTCACCCGGCGGCGGC
>NZ_JAAKGN010000091.1:0-18672 GCF_011039295.1 Modestobacter sp. KNN46-3
ATGTGTTAAGCACGCCGCCAGCGTTCGTCCTGAGCCAGGATCAAACTCTCCGTAGATGATTTGATCGCAGCTGAGACCAAGAGTTGGCACTCTCGTTCAATCAACCAAAGGAATCCCAACGACACCCGAAGGACGCCGAATGGGGGTATTGATATTTGGCACTGACTTTCGGCACGCTGTTGAGTTCTCAAGGAACGGACGCGCACGTTCCCCGACCAATTTTTTTGGCCGTTCTTCGTGGCGGTGATTTCCACTCTACACCAAGTTCCGCAGCAGTTGAACCTCGGGGGTTCTTCCGGCGGTTTCCCAGGCCTTGCGGCCCGGTCCGTTCTCGCTTGGTGCATGGAGAACGATACACGCCCTCGGAGGGGTTCTGCAGGGGGGTCCCCGGGGACCCCCCTCGAATGGTCCTCGTGCGCTGCTGAGCAGGGAGAACGCGCCTCAGGCCACGCCGCGGGGGCGGAACTGGACGCTGACGCGTGGGCCGACCGTCCTGGTCGTCTTCGGGATGCAGTGCTCCCAGGTGCGCTGGCAGGAGCCGCCCATCACGACCAGGTCACCGTGGCCGAGGTTGAAGCGCTGGCTGTCGCCGCCGCCCACCGGCCGGAGGAGGAGCGGCCGGGGCGAACCGAACGAGACGATGGCGACCATCGTGTCCTCGGTGCGGCTGCGCCCGATGCGGTCGCCGTGCCAGGCGACGCTGTCCCGGCCGTCGCGGTACAGGCACATGCCGGCCGTCACGAACGGCTCCCCCAGCTCTGGCCGGTAGTGGTCGTCGAGGGCGGTGCGGGCCTCCGTGAGCACGGGGTGCGGCAGCACCTCGTCTCCCCCGTACCAGCGCAGCAGGCGGGGGACGGCCACGTCGCGGTCGTACATCTGCCGGCGGTCCTCCCGCCAGCCGATGTCACCCAGCAGGACGTCGAGCACGCTGCCGGAGCCCTCGATCCAGCCGGGGAGGTGGTCGACCCAGGCGCCGCGGGTCAGCTGGTGCCGGGAGATCCGCTCTGCAAGGGGGGTCAGCGCGGCCTCGTCGGCGACGTCCCAGATGGACGGCTGGTGCGCGAGCGACATGCAGGGAGGCTACCCCTGGTTTCGCACAGGTGTTCGAAACCCTGTGGACAAGCTCTCGGCCTCCCTGCAGGTCCCGCCACGAGGTCGCGAGTGGTGGGGCAGGGAGGCCCTTCTTCAGGCGCTGAGTGCGAGCACGAACGGCAGCACCGCACCGGCACCCGCCAGCCGCAGCTCCCGCCCGGCGACGGTCATGGTCCAGCGCGAGTCGGCCAGGTCGTCGACGAGGAGCACCGGGGCGTCACCGAGCTCGGCCAACCGGTCGCGGAGCTCCGGCCCGACCACGATGCGCTGCCAGACGCCCGCCAGCCGGAAGGCGCTGTTGCCGCCCGGCCCGCCGGTCGGGCCGCCGTGCGCCAGGTCGAGAGCCCCCAGGTAGGGCAGGCGCCCGAGCTGTGCCAGCCCCTGCGCCACGCCCGTCACCAGCGCCGGCCGCCGCCGGGACGGCATCGCGACCACGCCGGCTGGTCGCTGCGACCAGTCCCAGGCGCCCAGCACCCGCGCGCAGGCCTTGAGCAGCTCCTCGTCCGGCGGTGCGTCGTTGGGCAGGCCGGGCCGCATGACCCGGTGGCTCACGTCGTAGGCGGCGTCCGGGTCCTCCTCGATCGAGGGCGCCTCGATGTCCTCCGCCAGGCTCGCCACGCCACCGACGCCGTCGTCCCCCAGGAGGGTGCGCAGGCGCTGACCCCAGCCCAGGTCGGTCAGCCGGGCCACGGCGCGACCGGTGGCGATCTGCTCGCCGGCCGCGATCTTGCCCTTCACCTCGACGCCCAGCCGGTCGGCGCCGGTGGGCCACTGGGCCCGCGGCGCGAGCTCCACGCCAGGACGGTCCAGCCGCGCGGAGGCCGCCTCGGCTGCTCCCGCCGGCACGTCGGTGGGGTACCAGGGGCCGGCGCAGACGTCACAACGCCCGCAGGGGGCGGCGGTCGGGTCGTCGAGCGCCGTCTGGAGGAAGGCCATCCGGCACTCGGCGGTGTCCACGGGTCGGGCGTAGGTGAGCATCGACCGCTGCTCGGCCTCCCGGGTCGCGGTGACCCGCGAGTACCGGTCGGCGTCGTAGACCCAGGGGACGCCGGTGGAACGCCAGCCGCCCTGCACCCGCTCCACCGCTCCGTCGACGGCGAGCACCTTGAGCAGCAGTTCGAGCCGGGAGCGGCGCACGTCGGCCACCGTCTCCAGGCGCGCGACCGACCACGCCTTGCCGTCGGCCATCGCGGTGAGGACGGCGGCGGCGTGGTCCTCCCGGGGCATGGAGGAGGTGGCGAACCACTGCCAGATCGCGATGTCCTCGGGGCCGGGCAGCAGCAGTACGTCGGCGTTGGCCACGGCGCGGCCGGCACGACCCACCTGCTGGTAGTAGCTCACCGGGGACGACGGTGCGCCCAGGTGGACGACGAAGCCCAGGTCGGGCTTGTCGAAGCCCATCCCGAGCGCCGACGTGGCGACCAGGGCCTTCACCCGGTTCTCCCGCAGCGCCTCCTCGGCGTCCTTGCGGTCGGCGTCGTCGAGTCGCCCGGTGTAGGCGCGGACCTCGTGACCGGCGTCGCGCAGCAGCGCCGCCGTCTCCTCGGCCGCGGCGACGGTGAGCGTGTAGACGATGCCGCTGCCCGGCAGGTCGCCGATGTGCGCCGACAGCCAGGCCAGCCGGGCGCGGTCGGTGTCCAGCCGCAGGACGCCCAGCCGCAGCGAGTCGCGGGCCAGCGGGCCCCGGACCGTGGTGACCTCGACCCCGCCGGCGCCGAGCTGCTCGGCGACGTCGGCGACCACCCGCTCGTTGGCCGTGGCGGTCGTCGCGAGCACCGGGGTGCCGGCGGGCAGCTGACCGAGCAGGTCGCGGATGCGGCGGTAGTCGGGGCGGAAGTCGTGCCCCCAGTCGGAGACGCAGTGCGCCTCGTCGACCACGAGGAGCCCGCAGCGCTCGACCAGGCTGGGCAGCTGCTCGTCCCGGAAACGCGGGTTGGTCAGCCGCTCCGGGGACACCAGCAGGACGTCGACGTCGTCGGCGGCGAGCCGGGCGTTGATGTCGTCCCACTCGGTCACGTTGGAGCTGGAGATCTCCACGGCCTTGATGCCCGCGCGGGCGGCCGCGGCCACCTGGTCGCGCATCAGCGCGAGCAACGGGCTGACCAGCAGCGTGGGGCCGGCACCGCGGCGGCGCAGCAGGGCGGTGGAGACGAAGTAGACCGCGGACTTCCCCCAGCCGGTGCGCTGCACGACCAGGGCACGCTGGTGCCGTTCGACGAGCGCGGTGACGGCGGCGTCCTGCCCCTCGCGGAAGACGGCGTCGGCTCGGCCGGTGAGCTCGCGCAGGACGCCGAGCGCCTCATCGGCCAGATCGGTCTCGACAGCGGTGCTCATGCCCCCGACCGTAGGCGGCGGCACCGACAACGGGCACCTGGGCGTGCGGTGGTTGTGGACGACCGGTTGGATGGACCTCGATGCTGCCCCCGGACAACCACGTGCACTCCGAGTTCTCGTGGGACACCGGCCCACGAGCCTCGCTCCTGCGCGCCTGCGAGCGCGCCGTGGAGATCGGCCTCCCGGCCATCGCCTTCACCGAGCACCTGGACTTCACCGTCTGGGACGCCGCCGACCGCGCCACCGCGCAGGGGCTGACCGACCGCCACCCCGCCAACCAGCTGCCGATCGACGTCGACCTCTACGCCGAGACGATCTGGGAGGCCCGCCAGCGGTTCCCGACGCTGCGGGTCTGGTCCGGCGTCGAGGCGGGCGAGCCGCACCTGTTCGGGGCCAGCGTCGCCGCGCACCTGGGCGCCTCCCCGGTCGACCGGGTGCTCGGCTCCCTGCACTCGCTGCCGGTCGACGGCCGGCTGATGGGCGTCAACCGGCTGCTGCACGCCCCGGGCGTCGACGTCGTCGCCACGATGCGCCGCTACCTCACCGAGATGGTGGCGATGATCGAGAGCAGCGACGTCTTCCAGGTGCTGGCCCACTGCGACTACCCCCGGCGCTACTGGCCCGGCGGCCGGGAGCAGTACCCGGAAGCCGTGTTCGAGGAGGAGTACCGGGCGGTCTTCCGGGCGCTGGCCGGCAGCGGCCGGGCCCTCGAGGTGAACACCACCAGCCCGCTGTGGTCGGTCGGGCTGCTCCGCTGGTACCGCGAGGAGGGCGGCGACGCCGTCAGCTTCGGCAGCGACGGCCACCAGCCGCACCTGGTCGGGCAGCGGTTCGACCTGGCGGTCGACGTCGTCGAGCAGGCCGGCTTCCGCCCCGGCCGGGACCGCTTCGACTTCTGGCGCCGCTGAACCAGCTCGGGGACGACGATCCGAGAACGGTGGGTCCCGATCCGGTGGTGGACTGCCGATGAGGGGAGGGTGACCACTCCGGCTGCCCTCGAGGACCCGACCGACGCGGACGACGCCGTCCCCTTCGGCCCGCAGACCGTCGTCCAGGAGGCGACCACCGCCGGCCTGGCCGCCATCGCCCGGCTGCACGAAGAGGCCCTCGCGGCGATCGCCGCGCTGGCCGAGAGCTGGGAACAGCCTGCCGACCCCGTCCGGGTGCTCCGCACGGCCGAGCGGCCGGCCGTCGTCCTCCGGCCCGGGAGCGCGGCCGCCGCCTGATTCTCGCGGAGGTACTTCACCGCTAAGGCACTTCACCGCTAGGGTCACGCAATGGCCCTCCCCCGTCGTGTCGTCATCGCCCTGGGCGGCAACGCGATGACCGGTGCCGACGGCTCCGCCACCCCACGCGCTCAGCGAGACGCCATCGCGGTGGCAGCCCGGCACGTGGCCGCCGTCGTCGCCACCGGGGCCGAGGTGGTGCTCACCCACGGCAACGGCCCCCAGGTCGGCAACCTGCTGGTCAAGAACGAGCTGGCCGCGCACGTGGTGCCACCGGTCCCGCTGGACTGGAACGTCGCCCAGACCCAGGCGACCATCGGCTTCACCTTCGCCGACGAGCTGGACGCCGCACTGGCCGCCCTCGGCTCGCCGCAACGCACCGCGGCCCTGGTCACCCGCACCCTGGTCGACCCCGCCGACCCGGGCTTCGCGACGCCGTCCAAGCCGGTCGGCCGACACCTGCCCCGCGACGAGGCCCAGCGCTTCATCGACCTCGGGCAGAACTGGGAGGACCGCGGCGAGCGCGGCTGGCGGCGGGTGGTCGCCTCGCCCGAGCCGTTGTCGGTGGTTGACGTCCCGGCCATCTCGGCGCTCAGCGGCGCCGGGTTCGTGGTCGTCTGCGCCGGCGGAGGCGGCGTGCCCGTGGTCCCGGGCGCCGCGGACGGCGATGCGCTGATCGGCGTGGAGGCCGTCATCGACAAGGACCTCACCGCCGCCCTGCTCGCCCGGGAACTGGGCGCGGACACGCTGGTCATCGCCACCGACGTCCCGCACGTGATGGTCGACTTCGGCACCCCCTCGGCCCGGCCGCTCACCCGGGTCACCGTCGCCGAGATGCGTGCCCACGCCGACGCCGGCCAGTTCGCCCGCGGCAGCATGGGCCCCAAGGTCGAGGCCGCACTCCGGTTCGTCGCCGACCCCGAGACCGGCCGCCGGGGCGCGCGCGCCGTCATCACCTCACTGACCTCCATCTCCGACGCCGTCGCCCGTGACGACGTCGGCACCGTCCTCACCGCACAGAAGGAGTAGCCATGCCCGCACCGATCGAGGTCCGCAAGGTCCCGCTGCACAACGTCAGCGACGCCTCCGAGCTCGCCAAGCTCATCGACGACGGCGTCATGGAGGCCGACCGGGTCATCGCCGTCATCGGCAAGACCGAGGGCAACGGCGGCGTCAACGACTACACCCGGATCATCGCCGACCGCGCCTTCCGCGAGGTGCTGATGGAGAAGGGCTCACGGAGCAAGGAGGAGGTCGGGGAGATCCCGATCGTGTGGTCCGGCGGCACGGACGGCGTGATCAGCCCGCACGCCACCATCTTCGCCACGCTGCCCGAGGACTCGGTGGAGAAGACCGACGAGCCGCGGCTGACCGTCGGGTTCGCCATGAGCGAGGTGCTGCTGCCCGAGGACATCGGCCGGCTCACCATGGTGGAGAAGGTCGCCGAGGGCGTGCGCCGGGCCATGGCCGAGGCGGGCATCACCGACCCGGCCGACGTCCACTACGTGCAGACCAAGACGCCGCTGCTGACCATCGAGACGATCCGCGAGGCCAAGTCCCGCGGGCAGGAGACGTACTACGACGAGCCGCACGGCTCGATGGACCTCTCCAACGGGACGACGGCGCTGGGCATCGCGCTGGCGCTGGGCGAGATCGAGATGCCGGAGCAGAAGCAGGTCATGCGCGACTTCGACCTGTTCAGCGCGGTCGCCTCCTGCTCCTCGGGCGTCGAGCTGGACCGGGCGCAGATCATCGTCGTCGGCAACGCCCGCGGGCACGGCGGCGACTACCGGATCGGCCACTCGGTGATGACCGACGCCCTCGACCAGGACGGCATCTGGAACGCCATCCGGGACGCCGGCCTCGAGCTGCCGGAGCGCCCGCACACCTCCGACCTGGACGGCAACCTGGTCAACGTCTTCCTCAAGTGCGAGGCCGACCCGACCGGCTACGTCCGCGGCCGGCGCAACGCGATGCTCGACGACTCCGACGTCTTCTGGCACCGGCAGATCAAGGCCACCGTCGGCGGCGTCGCCGCGTCGGTGACCGGCGACCCGGCGGTGTTCGTGTCGGTGGCCGCGGTGCACCAGGGCCCGTCCGGCGGCGGCCCGGTCGCCGCCATCGTCAAGGCCTGACCCGTCCACGGGCTCGCCGCTCCGCGCTCGTGCGGGGCGGCGGGCCCCGGCCGGCGTCCGCCGCCAGGCGACGGTGGTCTCGAGGGTGACCGGGACGTTGCCGCGGGTGGCGTTGGAGTAGGGGCAGACCTGGTGGGCGGCCTCGACCAGCTGCTCCGCGGTCGCCTGGTCGACGCCGCCGAGCTCGACGTGCAGCGCGACCTCGAGACCGAAGCCACCGGCGTCGTTCGGGCCGATGCCGACCTCGGCGGTGACGCCGGCGTCGCTGATCGGTGCCTTCTGCTTGCGGGCCACCATCTTCACCGCGGACAGGAAGCAGGCGGCGTAGCCGGCGGCGAACAGCTGCTCCGGGTTGGTGGCCCCGCCCTCGCCACCCATCTCCTTCGGGGTGGCGAGGTCCAGGTCGATCAGACCGTCGGAGGAGCGGGTGTGGCCGTTGCGGCCGTCCCCGGTGGCGGTGGCGGTGGCGGTGTAGACGCTGGACATGAGCGGGCCTCCAGATGGTTGGGTACGACACCTTTGTTTACCCGCCGTGTCGGCCGCACGCATCGGCGCGACGCCGATCCCGCTCACACCCCGGGGTGCACGAAGCTGACCAGTGGGTTGGCTACCTTGATCACTGCGCCGACCCGGGGGAGGCCGGACCGGACGAGGAGCTGCTGCGGTGACGAGGTCGCAACGCCTGCAACGGGCGCTGCCCGCCGCGGTGCTGGCCGTCGTCACGGTGATCGACGTCCTCAGTGGGCCGGACCAGGTCATCCTGGGCCTGGTCGTCATGGCCCCGCTGCTCGCGGCGACGACGCTGGGCCGGCGGGCGACGGTCGGCTACGCCGTCCTCGCACTCGTCCTGGCAGCGCTGCTGGGCGTCTACGACGAGCAGTACACCGCGCGCACGCTGGTCCCCCAGGCCGTCCGGTTGCTGGCGGTGGCGGTCGGCGGCGTCCTGGCCGTGGGCGCCTGCACGCTCCGGCAGCGCCGCGAGGCCCAGCTGGCCCGGCTGAGCGCCCAGGCGGCCACCACCGAGGCCACGCTCCAGATGGCCGAGGCGCTGCAACTGAACCTCCTCGGCCCGCCGCCGCAGGTGGCCGGCCTGGAGTCGGCCGTGCGCTACCTGCCGGCCAGCCAGCACACCCAGGTGGGAGGCGACTGGTACGACGCCTTCGCCCTCCCCGACGGGAGCACCATGCTGGTCATCGGGGACGTCGCCGGGCACGACGCCCCGGTGGCCGCGAGCATGGCCCAGACCCGGGCGATGCTCCAGGCGATCGCCCAGCGTTCGACGGGCTCCCCGGCGGAGGTGCTGCGGACCCTGGACGAGGTGCTCGCCGCGCTGCAGCTCCACACCCTGGTCACGGTGCTGGTGGCCCGGATCGACGCGCGGTCCGATGCCGTCGACGGCACGCGGCTGCTCCAGTGGTCCAACGCCGGCCACCCGCCGCCGGTGCTGGCGCAGGCCGACGGCGGGGTCACGCTGCTCGACCGCCCCCCGGAGAGCCTGCTCGGCATCGCACCCGGCGCCCGGCGGACCGACCACACCCTGCGGCTGTGCCCGGGCGACACGCTGCTCTTCTACACCGACGGACTCGTCGAGCGGCGGGGCGCACCGCTCGACGACGGGTTGGCCTGGCTGGTCGACGAGCTGACCCGGACCGGCCGCGAACCCCTCGACCGGCTCTGCGACGGCCTGCTGGGCGAGCTCGGTGGGCGGGTCGACGACGACGTGGCCCTGCTCGCCGTTCGTCTCCCCGACTGAGCCGAGCCCCGACCGGTCACGCCCGGCTCAGCCGGTGCGGCGGCACCGCGTCGACCAGCCACACCCCGTTGGCCGACCGGGTGAAGGTGGCCCCGTCCTGCACCATCGCGGCCGCGTCCACCCGCAGGACGACGGGCCGCCCCCGGCGTGCGCCGACCCGGCGGGCCGTCTCGGCATTCGGGCTCAGGTGCACCGCGTGCCTGCTCCCGGGCCGCAGCCCCTCGGCCAGGATCGCGGCGAGGAAGCGCTCGACCGTGCCGTGGAAGAGGTCGTCCGGTGGGACGGCGGGCCCGTAGCCGAGCGCAACGGGCACGCTGTGGCCCTGGCTGGCGCGGATCCGGGTGCCCGAGTCATCGAAGGCGAACCGCCGCTTGTCGTTGCGCCCGACCACGTCATCCAGCTGCGACCGGGTCAGCTGCAGCGCGGCCAGCAGGTCGTCGACGCCGACCCAGCCGGCGTCATCCAGGGTGAGCCCTGCGCTGTCCGGAGCGTGCCGCAGCACGTGGGACAGCCGCCGGCTCAGCCGGACGACGTCGGCGCCGGCCCGTCTGCTGCCCATGCCCGCCGAGTTCCGTGGATCAGGCCGCGCGTCCGCGACCTGCGGCCTTGACCTCGGCGGCGTAGCGGTCGACGTACTCGGCCCTGGACAACCGCTGCAGCTCGGCCATGACCTCGTCGGTCACGCTGCGCAGCGCCGCTCCGTCGTCCGCCGGCCCCGGATGGTCGGAGAAGTCCAACGGTTCACCGATCCGGACGACCACCCGGCCGGGGCGGGGCAGCCGGGCACCCGGGGGCATCAGGGCGCGGCTGCCGATCACGGCGATCGGCACGACCGGGGCCCCGGTGGTCAGCGCCAGCCGTGCCACCCCGGTCTTGCCGCGGTGCAGCCGGCCGTCGGGTGACCGGGTGCCCTCGGGGTAGATGCCGAGCACCCCGCCATCGGCGAGCACCTCCCGACCACGCCGCAGCGCGGCCTCGGCGGCCGTCGCCCCGCCACGGTCCAGCGGGACCATGCCGATGCTCTCCAGGAGCAGGCGCATCCCCCGGCCCAGCAGCCCCGGGCGGGTGAAGTACTCGCTCTTGGCCAGGTAGGTCACCCGGCGGCGGGTGAGCACCGGGGGGAAGAACTGGTCGAGGGTGGAGGGGTGGTTGCCGGCCAGGATCACCGGCCCGGTCGCCGGGAGGTGCTCCGCCCCCTCGGCCTGCGGTCGGAACAGGCCCCAGATCAGCGGCCGCACGAGGCCGCGCACGATCGGGTAGGCGTCCACGGTCAACGCTCGTCCGGGGCCCGGCCGGCATGGTCGACCAACTGCGCGGCACTCCCCAGCCGCCCGTGCGTCCGGGCGCAGGACGCGCAGCAGAAGAAGACGCCGTCGGCCTCGACGCCGTGCCCGACCACCTTCACCCCGCAGTGCTCGCACACCGGGGCGAGCGCGTGGATCGCGCACTCGAAGCTGTCGAAGGTGTGCACCGCCCCGGCGGCGTGCACCTCGAAGCTGAGCCGGTAGTCGTTCCCGCAGACCTCGCAGCTGGCCATGGCCCACCCTCCGTCGGCGTCGCGGCCGGTACCGACCGTCGTCGGCGACTACCCGCTGACCCGGGGAGGTAACGAGCACCGTCCTCCGGCGGCCAGGGCGCGGCGCCGTCGGCAGCACAGGGGACCGAGGTCCAGGCCCGTCAGGCCGCGCGGGACTCCTCGGCCAGCGCCGCCAGCGCCTGCTCGAAGCAGGCCTGCGGCGGCTGCACGAGCCCGGCACCGACCTGACCGGTGCCGGCGACCCGGCCGGCCATGCCGGTGTTGATCTGCGGCAACCAGCCGGTGCGGGCGACCTGGAGGACGTCGATCCCGGTCGGGGAGCCGCGGAAGCCCATGATCGGGATCTGCATCGCCGGGTTCTCCGCCAGGGTGAGCTGGTACATCCGCTCGGTGGTCGCCAGGGCGTCGGGCACGGTGCCGCCGACGAACCGGACGATCGCCGGCGCCGCGGCCATGGAGAAGCCGCCGACGCCGTAGGCCTCCATGATCGCGGAGTCGCCGATGTCGGGGTTGGCGTCCTCGGGGCCGTAGTCGCCGAGGTAGAGCCCCACCGGGGTGTTGGCCGGGGCGGTGAACCAGCGGTCGCCGGTGCCGGCGGTCTGGATGCCGAACTCGGTGCCGTTGCGGGACAGCACGGTGACCATCGACGACCCGGGGACGTCGCGGGCGGCGTCCATCGCGAGCTTCGCCGTGGGCATGCCGAGGTTCAGGTAGAAGTGCTCGTTGCCGCCGATGAAGCGCAGCACGTCGGCGATGTCCTGGGCCGGCGCGTCGACGCCGACGATGGACGGCGACAGCTCGCGCAGCGCCATCAGCGAGCCGGCGCGGTTGCGGTTGTGCCCCTCGTCGCCCATCTGCAGCATCTGGGCGAGGATCGCCTTGACGTCCAGCGGCTCGGGGCGGCTGCGGACGGCGCGCTGGAGCACCGGGCCGAGCACGTCGCGCATCCAGGCCAGCCGGGTGAGCACCTCGTCGTTGTAGGCACCCATCCGCAGGACCTTGCCCAGGCCCTCGTTGAGGTTGCACCAGGCCTGCCCGCCGTTGGCCGGGTCCTCCAGGCACCACATCCACATCGACGGGCTGGTCACCCCGGCCATCGGGCCGACCGTGCGGTGGTGGTGGCAGGGGTCCAGGGCGATCTCGCCGGCGGCCAGGATGCGCTCGGCGTCGGCGACGTCGGTGGCCCAGCCCTCGAAGACGCAGGCGCCGATGAGCGCACCGCGCATCGGGCCGGAGGCGGTCTCCCAGGTGAGCGGCGGCCCGGAGTGCAGGAGCATCCGGTCGGGCAGGTCGAGCACCTCACGGGCGGGCCGGACGTCGACGAGCAGCGAGCCCGCGGCCAGCACCCGCTCGACGGCGACCCGGTTGGCGGCCGCGCGGCGCGGGTCGAGCGCGAGCTGGGTGAGGTCGTCGGGGCTGCCGAAGCCCGGCGGACGCCAGTCGACGTCGGTGACGCTCGCGCCCTGCTGCCGGAGCGCGGTGGAGAACACCTCGACGCCGGCGGCGACGATGGACGGCGGGGCGGACAGCAGTCCGCCGAGGGGCTCGGTCATGCCTGGTCTCCCAACAGCGCGAGTGCGTAGCGGACAGCGGCCGCATTGGAGGCGAAGACCGCGGCGCCGGCCTCGGCGAGGGCGTCGGCCTGCCGCGACCAGCCCTGCGGGTCGCCCTCCGTGCCGACCAGCGCCACCACGGTGGGCAGGCCGGCCGACTGCAGGGCGGGGACCAGGGTCGCGGCCGGGTCGGGGTCGGCCCCGTGGCCGAGGACGACGTCGAGCAACAGGACGGCGGGCTCCCCGCCGGCGGCGAGGCCGGCGATCGCCTCCAGCCGCAGCGTCGGGTCGATCATCGGGTGCGCCCGGCCGACGGTGAGCGCGTCGTCGCCGAAGTCGACGACCACGTGGCCGCGGGCGGCCAGGTCGGTGCCGAGGTCGAGTTCGGGGCGCAGCGGGGTGTTGGACCGGATGTCGCCCAGGGTCGGGGCGGCGATCAGCATCGTCTCGTCGGCGAGGGTGCCGCCGGAGTAGAAGCCCTTGAGGACGGCGCCGTCCGGCACCGCGTCCGCGGTCCCGGGCCGGGAGGGCCACTCGGGGACGGCGACGCCCAGGTCACCGAGCAGCGCCTCGACCGCGGCGGTGAGGTCGGGCTGCTCCGGGCTGAGCGCGGCGGAGCGGACCGGGACCGACAACCCCTGTGCCGCTTCGGCGACCCGGGCGGCGACCGAGGGCGCCGGGGGCTTGGAGACCAGCAGGACCCGCTCGGTGGCCGGGTCGGCGTCCAGCGCGGCCAGGGCGTCCAAGGTCGCCAGCCCGCCGACGGCCTCGGAGAGGTCGCGGCCGCCGACGCCGAGCACGTGCGAGACGCCGACCCCGGCCGCGTCGAGCAGGCAGCTGACCTGCTGGGCGCCGGTGCCCGAGGCCGCGACCAGGCCGACCGGGCCACGGCGGACGACGTTGGCGAAGCCGAGGGCGAGGCCGGAGACGATCGCCGTCCCGCAGTCGGGGCCCATCACCAGCACACCGGCGTCGTGCGCGGCCCGCTTGAGCGCGACCTCGTGCTCGACCGGCACCCCGTCGCTGAAGATCAGCACCGACCGGCCGGCGGCGATGGCGTCGGCGGCCTCGGCGACCGCGTACGGCCCGGGCACGCTGATGATCGCCAGCGCCGGGTCGTCCGCGCCGTCCAGGCCGGCGCCGATCGTGCGGGCCGGGATGGTCTGCGCCTCGCCCCGGTCGGCGCGGGCGGTGAGCGCGGCGTCCACGGCGGCGACCGCAGCGGCCAGCTCGGCGTCGTCGGCGGCGGTCAGCGCGATCAGCAGCTGGTCGGGCTTGGCCTCGCCGTCGGGCGCCAGGCCCATGCCGGCGGCGAGCTCGAGGTTCAGCGGCGTGGCCATCGCGACGACGACGGTGTGCACGCCGGGGCGGTCACCGATCTCGCGACTGACCTGCATGAGCCGGACGGAGTCGGCGTAGACGCCGCTCCGCAGGGAGACGTGCCGAACTGGACTGTCGCTCACCTGGCGGGACGCTACCGGAGAAAGTGTCTCAGCGGTGAGGTAGTTCTACGGCCGGATCGAGGCGGCGAAGTTTTAGCGCTGAGGTACTTCCGTGTCCAAGGATCCGGTGACACAGTTGCGCCTTCCCCGATCCGTAGGCCCGCACTCGGAGGTGACCCGCACCCGGTGAAGCCCGCTCCGTTCGGCTATGCCGACCCGACCTCGGTCGACGAGGCGCTCGACGTCCTGACCAGCGAGGGCGAGGGCGCGAAGGTGCTCGCCGGCGGGCAGTCACTGCTGCCGCTGCTGTCGATGCGACTGGCCGCGCCCTCCACCCTCGTCGACATCAACCGGGTGCCCGGCCTCGACCAGATCTCCGCCGGCCCCGACGGGGTGCGGGTCGGGGCGCTGGTCCGGCACGCCCAGCTGCTCGCCTCGTCCGAGGCGGCCGGCGTGCAGCCGCTGCTCGGCCGGGCCACGGCCAACGTCGCCCACCCGGCCATCCGCAACCGCGGGACGACGGTCGGCTCCATCGCGCACGCCGACCCCTCGGGCGAGATGACCGCGGTGCTGGCACTGACGGACGGTTCCGTCACGGTCGCGACGCCGGAGGGGCGCGAGACGATCGGTTGGGGCGACTTCTTCCTGGGGCCGCTGGAGACCTCGGTGCACGGGCCGGCCGTCGTCCTCGACGCCTTCTTCCCGGCGCTGCCGGAGCGGTCGGGCACCGCGTTCGCCGAGATCGCCCGACGCAAGGGCGACTACGCGGTCTGCGGGGCGGGCGTCGTCGTCACGCTCGACGCCGACCGGCGGGTCAGCTCCGCCCGGTCCGCCTACCTCTCCGTCGGGCTGGTGCCCGAGGTGCACGACCTGACCGACGCCGTCGTCGGGCAGCCGGTCGACACCGCCGACTGGACGGCGGCGGGCGAGCTGGCCCGCGGCCTGGTCGACCCGGACGGCGACCTGCACGCCAGCGCCGACTACCGGCGGCTGCTGGTCGCGACCCTCACCGCCCGCACGCTGGCCGACGCCGGCGCCGAAGCAGCCAGGAGGACCGCGTGACCGAGGTTCGTACCGAGCGGGCGATCTCCGTGGTCGTCAACGGTGTTCCACGTGAAGCGACCGTGCCGGTGCGCTGGCTGCTGTCGGACGCGCTGCGGCACGAGTTCGGGCTGACCGGCACGCACGTGGGGTGCGAGCACGGCGTCTGCGGTTCGTGCACGGTGCTGGTCGACGGGCAGCCGACCCGCTCGTGCCTGGTGCTCGCGGTGCAGGTCGACGGCCGCGAGGTCACCACCGTCGAGGGGCTGTCCCGCTCGGACCACCAGGGCGGGCAGGTGCTGCACCCGATCCAGGAGGCGTTCCGGGAGTGCCACGCGCTGCAGTGCGGCTTCTGCACCCCGGGCTTCCTGACCACGATCGCCGCCGGCCTGGACGCCCGCGACCCGTCGGTGGAGATCACCGACGAGGAGGTCGAGGAGCTGGTCGGCGGCAACCTGTGCCGCTGCACCGGCTACGCCAACATCAAGAAGGCCTGCCGGCACGCAGCAGCCACCATGCGCGACGAGGCCGCCCGATGACCACCAAAATGGCCATTTTGGTGGTCGTGGGGAGGACGGTCCGGTGACGACCAAGTTCTTCGGGGAGCCGGTGCGCCGGCGCGAGGACGCCCGGCTGATCATCGGCCAGGGGCGCTACCTCGACGACATCGGCTCCGGCGCCTACGCGGCCGCTTTCGTCCGCAGCCCGTACGCCCACGCCCGGGTGCTCGACATCGACGTCAGCGCGGCGATGGACGTCGAGGGCCTGCTGGCGATCTACACCTACGAGGACCTCACCGGCCCGCTGGCCGAGCCGCTGCCGGTGCTCATCCCGCACCCGCAGCTCACCGCCCCGCGCACCGGCTACCCGCTGGTGAAGGACGTCGCCCAGCACGTGGGCGAGCCGATCGTGATGGTGGTGGCCACCGACCGGTACATCGCCGAGGACGCCGCCGGGCTGATCGAGGTCAGCTACGAGGAGCTGCCGGTCGTGGTGGGCGTCGACGCGGCCGAGGCCGCCGAGCACACCGTGCACGACGACGTCCCGGACAACATCGCCGCCCGGCACCACCAGGAGACCGGCGACGTCGAGGCGGCGCTGGCCGCCTCCAAGCACACACTCTCCTTCACCCAGTACTTCGAGCGCAGCGCCTCCATGCCGATGGAGGGCAAGGGCGTGCACGCCCGCTGGGACGACGCCGACTCCTCGCTGCGGGTCTACTCCTCCACCCAGGCGTCGACGTCGGTGCGCGCGGCGATCGCGGCCAAGCTCGAGCTGTCGATGGAGAAGGTCGAGGTCATCGCGCCGGACGTCGGCGGTGGGTTCGGCGTGAAGATCGTGCACCCGTGGCCGGAGGAGCTGCTCGTGCCGATGGCCGCGCGGCGGCTCGGGCACGAGGTGAAGTGGACCGAGGACCGGCGCGAGCACTTCATCTCCAGTGCCCACGAGCGTCAGCAGCGGCAGGAGATCACCGTCGGGTACGACGACGACGGGCGGATCACGGCCCTCGACGTCCTGGTCTGGCACGACAACGGCGCGTACACGCCCTACGGGATCATCGTGCCGATCAACACGGCCACCCAGCTGTGCGGCCCCTACGACATCCCGGTCTACCGGGCCCGCGTGAACAGCGTCTACACGAACACCGTCATCGTCACGCCGTACCGCGGGGCCGGGCGGCCGCAGGGCACGTTCGCGATGGAACGCACGATGGACCGGATCGCCCAGGCGCTCGGGATCGACCGTGCACTGGTCCGGGAGCGGAACCTGATCCAGCCCGACCAGTTCCCCTACGACTGGGGCCTGACGTTCCAGGACGGCCGGCCGCTGATCTACGACTCCGGCGACTACCCGGCGATGATGGCCAAGCTCAAGGTGCTGGTCGACTGGGACGGGTTCGCCGAGCGGCGGGCCGCGGCCGAGGCGCGCGGGAAGCTGCTGGGCATCGGGATGGCGCCCTACGTCGAGGGCACCGGGCCAGGGCCGTACGAGGGCGCCCACGTCCAGGTCCTGGGCAGCGGCAAGGTGCTGGTCTCGACCGGGCTGACCTCGCAGGGCCAGGGGCACGAGACGGTGTTCGCCCAGCTGGCGGCCGCGGAGCTCGGCGTTCCGATGGAGGACGTCGTGGTCACCACCGGCGACACCCGGCGCTTCGGGTACGCGGTCGGCACGTTCGCCTCGCGGGCCGCGGTGGTGAGCGGCAACGCCGTCGCTCTGGCGGCTCGCGGGGTGAAGGAGAAGGCGCTGCGGATCGCCGCCGAGGTGCTGGAGGCCGATCCGGCCGACCTGGAGATCGACGAGGGCCTGGTCCAGGTGAAGGGGACGCCGGGCGCCTCCATCCCGCTGCGCACGGTCGCCGTCCTGTCCAACCCGCTGCGCTACGCCTTCGACGAGGCGGCGCGGCAGGCGACCCAGTTCTCCGGGCCGGGCGACGACTCCAAGCCGCCGGTGGCGGTCGGGGACGCGCCGGGGCTGGAGCACACCGACTACTACTCCCCGTTGCGCTCGACCTTCGCCTCCGGCGCGCACGCCGTGGTCGTGGAGATCGACCCGGCGACCTGGGAGATCCAGATCGAGCAGTACGCGGTGGTGCACGACTGCGGCACGATCATCAACCCGATGATCGTCGAGGGTCAGGTGCACGGCGGCGTCGCGCAGGGCGTGGGCGGGGCGCTGTACGAGCGGATGGCCTACGACCGCGACGGCCAGCTGACCAACGCCTCGTTCATGGACTTCCTGATGCCGTACGCCTCCGAGGTGCCCGACGTCGACATCGACCACCAGTCGACGCCGTCGCCGCTGAACGAGCTGGGCATCAAGGGCGCCGGCGAGGCCGGCGTCATCCCCGGCTCGGCGGCGATCGCCTCGGCGATCGAGGACGCGGTGGGACGGCGGATCGCGGCGATGCCGATCTCCCCCACCGAGCTGTACGACCTGGTGCGCTCGGACGCCGAGCGCGTGACCAACTCTTCCCCCCACGACTCTGGAGCGATGGCGTGAACCTCGACGGCAGTGCGGTCCTCTCGGCGGCCCCGGAGCAGGTCTGGGCGGTGATCACCGACCCGGCGGTGCTGGCGCGGACCATCCCGGGCTGCGAGTCGCTGCAGCAGGTCGGCGAGGACAGCTACACGATCGTCGTCTCGGCCGGCGTGGGCGCGATCCGCGGGAAGTACGCGGGCGAGGTGCGGCTCTCCGACCTGTCGTTCCCGAAGTCGTACGTCATGCACGCGTCCGGCTCGGGTGGGCCGGGATCGGTGCGGGCCACCGTGCAGATCAACCTGGCGCCCTCCGGTGACGGGACGGAGCTGACGTACTCGGCGGACGCCGTGGTCGGTGGCGCGGTCGCGGGTGTGGGGCAGCGGATGATCACCGGCGTCGCGAAGAAGATGGCCGGGCAGTTCTTCTCGGCAGTGGACAAGGAACTGGTGGAGCCGAACGTGGTGGCCGACGTCATCCCGATCGCCGCGGACGTTCCCGCGGGAACGTCCGCCGACGCGGCCCCCGCCCCGGTCGCCTACGCCAAGGCCCCGGCTGCTGCGGGTGGCTGGGTGCCCGCCGAGGCGCGGCCCCTGCTGGTCGGCGCCGCCGGCGGCGGCCTGCTCACGCTGCTCGGCGTGTGGGTCGGCTACCTCCTCGGCCGCCGGGGCTGAGCGTCGGCCAGCCGCTCGATCGCGGTGCGGAGGCGGTCGGGGGCGTTGGCGGCGTAGCCGAGGACGAGGCCGGGGTCGCCGGGGGTCATCCGGTGCCACGACAGCGGGTGCACGACGACCCCAGCGTTCCGGACGGAACTGGCCAGCTCGACGTCGTCGGCGTCCGAGCCGGGGAACGTGATCAGCACGTGCAGTCCGGCCGCCACCCCGGAGACGACCGCGCCCGGCAGGTGCTGGGCCAGCGCCGTCACCAGCGCGTCCCGTCGGGCCCGCTGCCGCCCGCGCACCAGCCGCAGGTGCCGGTCGTGCTCGCCTGACCGCAGCAGCTCCGCCAGCACGAGCTGCGGGAGCGCCGGGCTGCCGAGGTCGCTCGCGTGCTTCGCCGCCACCAGGTCGGCGTCCAGGGACGACGGCGCGACCAGCCAGCCCAGCCGCATCCCCGGCGCCAGCGTCTTGGACGTGCTCCCGGTGTGCGCCACGTGCTCCGGCGCCGACGGCTGCAGCGCCGGCACCGGCGCCCGGTCGTACCGGTGCTCGGCGTCGTAGTCGTCCTCGATCACCAGCCCGCCGCCGTCCCGCGCCCAGCCCAGCAGCTCCCGCCGCCGCCCCGGCGACAGCACCACCCCGGTCGGGAACTGGTGCGCCGGCGTCACCATCACCGCCGGCACGGCCGGCATCCCCGCGACGACCAGGCCGTCGTCGTCCACCGGCACCCCGACCGGCCGCAGCCCCCAGTGGGCGAACTCCTCCCGCGCACCCCGCGACCCCGGGTCCTCCACGCCGACCGAGTCCGCACCCCGCGACCGCAGCGTCTGGGCCAGCAGCGCCAGCGCCTGCGCCACCCCGGACACCACCAGGACCTGCTCCGGCGCGACCTGAAGGCCTCGGGTCCGGCCGAGCCAGCCGGCC